>NZ_JAXVAE010000050.1:0-24412 GCF_037460745.1 Hallella sp.
AAATATCAAATATATAACTATAGTTAAGCGATTAATATCGCATCACTAGTAATTACACTTAATATCTATATTCTGCAATACAACGATGCCACTTTCTTTTCAAAAATGCGCTTTAATTGATTTATGTCAAGGGTTGTGTACGCACACATCATCTTTTTATCTCATTTTTATCGTATTTCCTACTAATTTGGTTCGATTTTATTATCTTTGCATAAGATGGGCTGCACTCTGCCATTTGCGAATAAATTCTCATGGCTCTCGTTTGCGCCATCTTTGCATAAGATGGGCTGCACTCTGCCATTTGAGAATAAATTCTCATGGCTCTCGTTTGCGCCATCATAGCTTTTTATACAACTTATAGGTATGAGAGTACTGTTAATCAACACAAGCGAGAAGACGGGTGGGGCTGCCGTTGCTGCCAATCGCCTGCTCGAAACGCTCAACAATAACGGCGTGAAGGCCAAATTGCTCGTAGCCGACAAGGTAACTGACAGCATCGTTGTGGTGCAGGCCCCTCACCCATGGCTTCGCCGCTGGAACTTTCTTTGGGAGCGTTGGTGCCTGTTTTGGCATTTGCATTTCAACCGTAAGAACCTCTTTGAGATCGATATGGCCAATGCCGGAATCGATATTACGAATACACCCGAATTTAAGGAGGCCGACGTGATCCACCTGGCGTGGGTCAATCAGGGGCTATTGTCGTTGGGCGTCATTCGTAAAATCATAGCCTCGGGCAAGCCGGTGGTGTGGACCATGCACGACATTTGGCCTGCGACGGGCATCTGCCACGTTACGTTGGGTTGCAAGGCCTACCGCAGCACCTGCCAGAGTTGTAAGTTCCTGCCCAAGCACCATTCGCCCTTCGACCTCTCAACGCGCATCTTCAACCGCAAGAAGAAGTTATATAGTGGCAGCGGCATTCATTTCGTTACCTGCAGCAAGTGGTTGGGCGACCAAGCGCGGCAAAGCGCCTTGCTCTCGGGCCTACATGTCGACACCATCCCCAATCCCATCGACACCCATGTTTTTTATCCCAAGGACAAGCGTGAGGCTCGCGAGCGTGTGAACCTTCCCGTCGACAAGCGCGTCATTCTCTTTGTGTCGCAGCGTGTCACCATGGAGCGCAAGGGCATAGCCTATTTCATTGAGGCCATCGACCGCATGGTGGGTCAGCACCCCGAGATGCAGCAAAACACCGTGGTGGCCATCCTTGGCGGCCATGCCGAGGAGGTGGTCGACCAGTTGCGCCTGCCCGCTTTCCCATTGGGATATGTGAGTGATGAGCGACAAATCACCGACATCTACAGTGCGGCCGACGTGTTTGTCATTCCCTCGCTCGATGAGAATTTGCCCAACACCATCATGGAATCCATGGCCTGCGGCGTTCCGTCGGTGGGCTTCAAGGTGGGTGGCATCCCAGAGATGATCGACCACCAGAAGAACGGTTATGTGGCCAAGTATAAGGACTCGGCCGACCTTGCGGCAGGAATCCATTGGGTGCTCAACGAGGCCGACCCCGACACCTTGCGCCAAAACGCCCTGACGAAGGTGCGAACCTGCTATTCGCAGCGTGCCGTGGCCATGCATTACGTGGAGGTTTACAACCAGGCGTTGGCCTTCAAAAACTATAATATCTGACGAATTGCTCGTTTCACATGATCAAGATAACCATTATTACTTGCACATATCAGGCAGCCCACGAGCTGCCGCGCACGGTAGAGAGTGTGCTCAGTCAGACTCATGCCGATGTGGAACATATTATCCTTGATGGCCTGTCGACCGATGGCACCGTGGAGATAGCGCGCGATTATGAGCGCCATTCGGCCGCGGCCGACAATGGGCACGAGGTGATTGTCGTGTCGGAGAAGGACCGTGGGCTCTATGATGCCATGAACAAGGGCATACAGAAGGCCACGGGCGACTACCTGGTGTTTCTCAATGCCGGCGACGTCTTTCCCTCGCCCGACACCCTTGAGCTCGTTGCCAGCAGCGTGGGCGATGGTGAGGAGCTTCCGGGTGTGCTCTATGGCAACACCGACATCGTCGACGATGAGGGCCATTTCCTGCGCCATCGCCGCCTGCAACCACCTGAGCGGCTCACGTGGCGCTCATTCCGCCAGGGCATGCTGGTGTGCCACCAGGCGTTCTATGCGCGCACCGACCTGGCCAAGGCCAACCCCTACAACATGCAGTATCGCTTCTCGGCCGATGTGGACTGGTGTATCCGCGTGATGAAAGCGGCCGAGCGCCAAGGACTTCCACTGCGCAATGTTGATGCGGTGGTGGTCAATTACCTCGACGGAGGCATGACGGTAAAGAACCATAGGGCCTCGTTGCGCGAGCGTTTCCGCTTGATGCGACACCACTACGGACTGCTGCCAACGCTGGCCATGCACGCATGGTTTGTGTTGCGGTCGGTACTGAAGAAATAACAATTCAATACGCTTGGTCCCCAATCGGCTATTCGGCTGATTGGGGATTTTATATGTCCCTTCCGTTGTTTGTGGGAGAAAAGAACGCTGAAAATGGGTAACAATCTATAGTCAAAACTACACATTTCTTTTCCACGACGGAAATATTTGGTCGAAATATGCGATTCTCAGCGCATTTTTGTAAATGCTTAACATTCAGGCGTTTACAATCAAAATGCCTCATTCATCACTCCCCATTTAACATTCCACACTATAAAACATGCCTAATTGAGGTGCGGAAGATGCCCTTTGGCAGTGCGAAAGACGCCAAACGGTGGTTCGGTTAGGCATGTATTGCAACTCGAAAGATGCCTAACCGCAAACGCAAGTCTCGCTTTTGTCGCTCCACTCGGGTAAAAACGGCGTTTTCGTTCTCTGGTTCATCCGAAATGGTGGACAAACTTTTTAGCCAAATATCCATACATCGCCTGTAGCCTTGGCATTGCTCAATGCTAAGTGTTGCGGGGCTGAGGAGCCTTGCGCAGGGGCGTTTAGAAGAAAAGAGCCTCCCTTATTGGCCCTTGCCTGTGGCCCATTCCATACGAAGCTTCGCGCATGGATACCAAAAAGCCCTGCACATCCGATGGAAGTGCAGGGCTTTCTTATGGGTTCACGCCAATGGCGTGGCTGGTGCATTAAGAGTATCTCACGATCTGTCCGGTTCTCACGCGCTGGTTTTTGCGAAATCCGTTCAGGCGGCAGAGCTTGTTGATGTCCACATGGAGCTTGTTGGCAATGCCCTCAAGCGTCTCGCCGTTCTTCACCTTGTAGTAGAGGCGCTCCGGACCGTTCATGGCGTAGTTGATTACCTCGTCGGCCGTCTCGCTGCGTCCCAGTTCGCCACCCTGAACCATGTCGCGGGTGTAACCGCCGTTGCCCACCTTTCCGCGCTCGCGTGTGGCCTCTGCCGACTCGCGGTCGTATGTATCACGGTTAAACACGTATTGGTCGCCCGTCACATCCTGGTTGCGGAAGTCGAAGAGCAGGGCGGGGTTGAGGGCCACGCCGCACAGACGTGTTTCGAAGTGGAGGTGCGAACCAGTGCTTCGGCCGGTGTTGCCGCCCAGTCCGATGGGTTCGCCTGCGCGCACCACTTGGTTTTCATGAACGATTTGCTTTGAGAGGTGCCCGTAGATGGTCTCCAGGCCGTTGGGGTGACGAATGACGATGTATTTTCCGTATCCGCCAGCGTTGTATTTCACGATGCGAACCTTTCCCGAGAAAGCGGCGCGAATGGTGTCGCCTACATAAACCTTGATGTCGAGGCCCTTGTGCTGGCGGCCCCAACGGGCACCAAAGTTACTGGTCACCACACGACTGGGTGTGGGCATGCAGAAATGGCGTAAGTCGATGGTAAATCTATCGGGGAGTTCGGTGGCACGATGTGCGTAGGTGTTGTCCCATTCGTCGCCATAAAGATCGGCGGCGGGAGACTGCATGTTTTCTCTTTCGGCGAACGACTTGACTTCAATGGAGTCGAGTTTCTTTGCTCTTCGGTCGATGGGAGCCTGTCGCGCCAATAGGTCTTGTCCTACCACGGGCTCGGCTGCCAGTGCGAATAATAGTGATAGCGTTATAGTCTTTATTGTTCTTTTCAGCGTCATGTGCTTCGTTTTGCGATTAGGTTCAGATCTTTCGAAATGCAAGAAACGTTTGCCTTGCATGTCGTCATTGAATGTTAGTTGGTTCAATGAATTATCAAAAGACGGTGCAAAGGTAATAAAAAAATCCGTAATGAGATTGTTGCATTAACAGTTTTTGCTCAGAAATTAACATAAAAACGGTGTTTTTCCCAGTCTGTTAACATTTGTAATGTGCTAATTTGCCCACATTTAACGAAATGCGGCTCACTTTTTGATGTAATGCGACGGTGTGTATTACGCAATATAATGTAATATCACACGGGGGTGAAAGGCTGTGTTTTTGGGGGTGGAATGGTTGGTGGTCGATGGATGTCGGATACTGGTTAGCTGATGGCCGACCAGTTGATGTTGGTCTTCCGCAGTTCCTTGAGCCGGTCCCATAGCAAGGCGTTTTCCGGCTTGTTGCAGTCGGGGTCGTTGTCGATGATGCGTTGCGCCTCGTCGCGTGCCATCTGCACGAGTTGTCCGTCGCGTGCAATGTCGGCAATCTTCAGGTCGAAGGCAATGCCGCTCTGTTGCGTTCCCTCCAGGTCGCCGGGGCCTCTCAGTTTCAGGTCGGCCTCCGCAATGCGGAACCCATCGTTGGTTTCACACATGATGTCGATGCGCTTGCGCGTTTCTTGCGACAGATCGTAGCCCGTTACGAGGATGCAGAAGCTCTGCTTGGCGCCTCGTCCCACACGGCCGCGCAACTGGTGGAGCTGCGACAATCCGAAGCGCTGGGCCTCCACGATGACCATGACCGAGGCGTTGGGCACGTTCACGCCCACCTCGATAACGGTGGTTGAGACGAGTATCTGGGTCTCTCCGCTGACAAATTTCTGCATCTCGGCCTCCTTCTCGGCGGCCTTCATGCGACCGTGAACCTTGCTGAGCTTAAACTCGGGGAATATCTCGCGCAGGCTCGCATAGCCCTCCTCGAGGTTTTGCAGGTCGAGCTTGGCGCTCTCCTCGATGAGTGGAAACACGATGTAAACCTGTCGGCCCTCGTTGATTTGCTGTCGGATGCCGTTGTAGAGACTGGTCGTCTGGTTGTTGTACTTGTGCAGGGTGACGATGGGTTTGCGGCCCGGCGGCAGTTCGTCGATGACGCTCACGTCGAGGTCGCCATAGATGGTCATGGCCAGTGTGCGCGGTATGGGCGTGGCGGTCATGACGAGTATGTGTGGCGGTTTCTCGCTCTTGGCCCACAGTTTGGCGCGTTGGGCCACACCAAATCGGTGCTGCTCGTCGACCACCGCCATGCCGAGGCGCCTAAATTGCACGTTGTCCTCGATGATGGCGTGCGTGCCCACCAGGATGTCGACCGACCCATCGGCCAGTCCTTCGAGCACCTCCTTGCGGCGTTTGCCCTTCACGATGCCCGTCAGTAGTTCCACACGGATGTCCATTCCCTTCAGAAACGCCTGAAGGGTGGCCAGGTGCTGCTCGGCGAGAATCTCCGTAGGCGCCATCATGCAGGCCTGGAAGCCGTTGTCGAGCGCCAGCAGCATCACCATGAGCGCCACCAGCGTCTTGCCCGATCCCACGTCGCCCTGTAACAGGCGGTTCATCTGCCTGCCCGACCGCAGGTCGTCGCGAATCTCGTGCATCACACGTTTCTGGGCCCCGGTCAGCTCGAAGGTCAGGTTCTCTTGGTAGAAGCGGTTGAAGTGTTCGCCCACCTTGCCAAACACGTAGCCTTGGTATTTCTTGCGGTGCTCGGCCATGTAGCGCACGATGTTGAGCTGAACGTAGAACAGTTCCTCAAACTTCAGGCGCACTTGGGCACGTTGCACATCGTCGAGCGACTTTGGATAATGGATCTTCCTCAGAGCGTCGTCGCGTGAAATGAGGTGCAACCTGCTGATCTGCGAGGGCAACAGCGTTTCTTGCAGGGCGCCTGCCGGAATCTTCCCCACCAGCGTCTTCGTCAGTTTTCCCACGGCGTGCGAGGTCATGCCCGCGTTTTTCATCTTCTCCGTGGTGATGTAATACGGTTGCATGCCCATGTCGTTGAGACACAGGTCGGCAGCCCGCTCCATCTCTGGGTGGGCAAACTGGTAGCGCCCTTGGTAGGTGGTGGGTTTTCCAAACACCACATACTCCTCGCCAACCTTATAGGTCTTCATGGCGTATTGCCCACCCTTGAACCACACCAGGTCGGCCACGCCATGCCCGTCTGTGAAGTGGGCCACGGTGCGTTTGTGGCGACGGTCGGACGCAAACACCTCGTAGCTGAGAATCTTTCCCTTGATTTGCACAAAAGGCATATCGCCAGTGAGGTCGGATATGCGGTAAACCTTGGAGCGGTCCACATATTTATAAGGATAATACTCCAACAGGTCACCCCAGGTCTTGATGCCGAGCTGACCTACCAGTGTGTCTTTCTTGTGTGGGCCTACGCCCGAAAGATACATGATGTCTTGTGAGAGGATGTCCATTTGCCTGAGTGAGGAGAATGAGATTACTGCTTACTGATGCTTTGGTGCGTGCCGACTCGTGGCGCGATGGCTGTCCGTTCGCCGCCTTATTGCTGCTTGATGATGAAGTCGGCCAGTTGGAGGTCGAAGGGCGTAGTGAGCTTGATGTTCTCGCGGTTGCCCTCCACCATGCGCACCTGGCAGCCCAGGCTCTCCACGACCGATGCGTCGTCGGTGAACGCGTCGCGGTAAGGCTGGCGGAAAGCCTGCTTGGCCAGCGCTATGTCGAACACCTGTGGCGTTTGCACAATGCGGTAGTCGGAGCGCGGAACGTTGCGCCCGGCGCTGCTTCCGCCCGTGAAACGCAGCGTGTCGGTGACGGGCATGACGGGCAATGCGGCATAATCCTCGCGTGCCGCCTCGAAGCATCGGTCGATGGTTTCGGCCGACACGAAGGGGCGCACGCCATCGTGGAACCCCACAACGCCCTCCTCATCGTCGGGCACAAGCGCCAGTCCGTTGCGCGACGACTCAAAGCGCGAGGCGCCACCATCCGCGATGTCGTGCTCGATGGTGAAGTCCTGCTCGTCGCACAGCTGCCGCCAGAACGCTTGTTGGTCGTGGGGCAGCACCACGATGATGTGGAGCTTGGGGTTGTAATCGTGAAACTTCTTGATGGTGTGCATGAGGACGGGCCTTCCGCCTATGGGCAGAAACTGCTTGGGGAGGTCGCCTCCCATGCGTGTTCCCTTGCCTCCAGCCACAATGATGATATGGTCCATGGTTTCGGATTGGTGTTATTGCGTAGTGTGTTAAGCCTCGGTTCCCATCAGGTGGGCGTACATCATGCCGTGCTGCATGGCGCGCACCTCATCCTCGCTGACGAAATAGCTCAGTATGCGGTAGGCGTAAGGCAGGCTGGCGGCCGGTCCTTCGCCAGTAATGATGTTGCCGTCTTCTTGGAAGAGTTGTGCGGTGTAAGTGGCGCCCGTGAGGTATTTCTCGAAACCGGGATAGCAGGTGGCCTTCTTCCCTTCGAGGAGGCCGATGGATCCCAGCACCATGGGAGCGGCGCAGATGGCACCCACCCGTCGTCCGCTTTCATACTGCCTTTTGAGCGCTTGACGCACCCCCTCGTGCTCGTTGAGATTGCTTGCGCCCGGCATGCCGCCTGGCAGGAGCAGCATGTCGGCGTCGCTGAAGTCGCCAGCCTGCTCAAACGTCAGGTCGGCCTTGACGGTGACGCCGTGCGCCGATTCCACCCACTCGGTGCCAGTGATGCTAACGGTTTTCACGTCAACGCCTCCTCGGCGAAGAATGTCGACAGGAGCCAATGCTTCGATGTCCTCAAAGCCATTGGCGAGAAATTCATATACTTTTGCCATGATTTGATGAGTTAATTCGATGAAAAGTAGTATTTTTGCATAAAATAGGTTGCACTCGGCCATTTGCAAGCACGTTCTCGTTGCGCTTGTCGGAACTTCCTCGTGCAGGGGTTATAGTTGCAAATTTACTAAAAGTTTACCATTCTCCGACGATTTGAGAAGATAAAGAAGATTAAAAAGCGATAAACGATGTCACAGCAGCATTTGCGTTTTGCCCTTTTCGGCAACGAGTATCAGACCAAGAAGTCGGTGGCCGTGGAGCGAACCATCAACTATCTGCGGGCCCACGGCGCCGAGCTCTACATCGATCGGCCGTATTACGAGTTTCTTGTGCGGCAGAGCGACGACGAGGTGTGGTGCTCAGGCGTGTTCGACGACTATAATTTCGATGTCGACTTTGCCATTTCCCTGGGAGGCGATGGCACGTTCCTGCGTGCTGCGAGTCGTGTGGGCGCCAAGGGAATACCCGTGTTGGGTGTCAACATGGGGCGCTTGGGCTTCCTGTCAGACGTGCTTCCCTTGGAGGTGGAAAAGGCCCTTGATGAGATTTTTGAGGGCCAATACAAGCTCGAGGAGCACACGGTTATCAAGGTGGAGGCCGAAGGCGAACCCATCGAAGGCAACCCCTACGCCCTCAACGACATAGCGCTTCTGAAACGTGTGGACGCCTCCATGATCACCATTCGTTGCCGTGTGAACGGCGAGTACCTCGTCACCTATCAGGCCGACGGTCTCATCGTTTCCACGCCGACAGGTTCCACGGCCTACAATCTCTCCAATGGCGGTCCCATCATTGTGCCGTCGGCCGACATTCTTTGTCTCACCCCCGTGGCTCCCCACAGTCTCAACATCCGCCCGATCGTCATCAACGACGACTGTGTCGTCGAGTTGGAGGTGGAGAGTCGCAGTCACAACTTCCTGGCCGCCATCGACGGACGGTCGGAGAAACTGCGCGAGGGCACGAAGGTGATCATCCGTCGCGCACCTTTTAAGATTAAGATAGTGAAGCAGCGTTCATCGCATTATTTCTCCACGTTGCGCGACAAGCTGATGTGGGGCGCCGACCAACGCTGAGGCCATTGAACTTTTCCGATTGAACAATACGTCCGACACATGAACATCAAACGACTGCTGAAGATTCCCCCTTCGCGCTACAGCGCGCGCACCATCCTTGGCTGGCTATGGCAGGCATGGCGTGGCAACCGCACCCAAGCGGCGCTCAACGCGCTCATAGGCTTGCTGTCGGTGGTGGTGTCGCTGGGCCAAGTGTGGGCCGTGCAGCATGCCATCGATGTGGCGTCGGGCGCCGTCCGGGGGTCTCTCTATGTCGCCGTGGGCTTGATGGGCGCACTAATCCTGTGCGATTTCGGCCTGAACATTGCCACCACATGGGTGAGAAACATCCTCGGGGTGAAGGCCCAGAACCGTATGCAGCAGCGCATGCTCGACCGCATACTGCGTTCCGAGTGGCACGGTCGGGAGCGTTACCACTCGGGCGACGTGCTCAACCGTTTGGAGTTTGACGTGAGCAACGTGGTGAGTTTTCTCACCGAGACCATCCCGTCGACGCTCTCTGTGGTGGCCATGTTTGTGGGAGCCTTCTGCTACCTGTTGTCGATGGATGCCGTATTGGCCCTGATCACGGTGGCCATCCTTCCCGTTTTCATTGCGTTTAGTAAGATTTACATGGGGCAGATGCGCCGTTTGACGCGCGAGGTGCGCACGTCCGACTCGAAGGTTCAGAGCGTGTTGCAAGAAACCATACAGCACCGCGTGCTCATTAAGACCCTTGAGAACGATGAGGCGATGGTGGGACGGTTGGAGGGAACGCAGAGCGAGCTGCGCCATCGCGTGGTGCGCCGCACAAAGTTCTCGGTGTTTAGCAACCTCGTGCTCAACTTCGGATTTGCGCTGGGCTACCTCGTAGCCTTCCTCTGGGCCGCCGTTCGCATGTCGGAGCGCACTCTTACGTTTGGAGGTATGACCGCTTTCTTGCAGTTGGTAAACCGCATACAGAGCCCTGCCCGGTCGCTCACCAAGTTGGTTCCGGCTTTCGTCTCGGTGTTCACCGCCGCCGAACGCCTGATGGAACTCGAGGAGACGCCGCTGGAGGAGCAGGGCGAACCCATCCTGATGGCGGCGCCTTGTGGTGTGAGGTTGGAAGGGGTGGGCTATGCCTACGACGCCGCCGACGGCAAGGTGATCGACAATCTCTGTTTCGATTTCCGTCCTGGATCATGCACCGCCGTGCTGGGCGAGACCGGCGCTGGCAAGACCACGCTGGTGCGCATGATGCTGGCTCTGTTGCGACCCCAGCAAGGACGGGTGGTTCTTTACAACGCCACGGAGAGTAAGGAGTTGTCGCCTCGTATGCGTTGCAACTTCGTTTATGTGCCGCAGGGCAACACGCTGATGAGTGGCACCCTGCGCGACAACCTCCGCATGGGCAAGCCCGACGCCACCGACGAGGAGATGCGTGAGGCGCTTCACAAAAGTTGCGCCGACTTTGTGATGGACCTTCCCGATGGGCTCGACACCGTTTGCAGCGAGGCTGGCGGCGGACTCTCGGAGGGGCAGGCGCAGCGCATAGCCATAGCCCGCGCCCTGTTGCGCAACCGTTCGGTAATGCTCTTCGACGAAGCCACGTCGGCTCTCGACCCCGAAACGGAGCGGCAGTTGCTCCACAACATTCTCGCCACCCACGAAAAGACGGTTATCTTCATCACTCACCGCCCCGCCGTGGTGGATTATTGCGACCAAACGCTCCGCATCGACAAGCTCTGACATGCACCGGGGCACATGCTCTGGGGGCATTGTTCGGCTGATGGCGCCAGTCGAAGACTTCTCATCCTTTTGTCGGCAAACGCTGAAAGTTTGCTGATTTTTCTTTTGGTCAGGCGCACCTTTTCCATATCTTTTTCCTATCTTTGCAGAAGATAGGCTGCACTCGGCCATCTGAAAGCAAACTTTCATGGCGCTCGTTTGCACTATCTTCACAACAAACCATTGCGAAAATGACCATAGAAGAAAAGACAAAGCTTGAGGAGCGAATCGTCGACGTGTTGAAAACCGTTTACGACCCGGAGATCCCCGTGAACATCTGGGACCTCGGAATGATATATAAAATAGATGTGAAGGACGACGCTACCGTCGACATCGACATGACCTTCACCGCACCGTCGTGCCCTGCCGCTGACTTCATCCTGGAGGATGTGCGCACAAAGGTCGATAGTGTGGAGGGCATCAAGGGAACCAATGTGAACCTGGTGTTCGAGCCTGCTTGGGACCAAAGCATGATGACCGAGGAGGCACGCGTGGAACTGGGATTTGAATAAGAAGGCTCGCTGAGCCGCTTTCTCACCGAATAGACTGACCTATCATCACAACGCTTATGGCAAAGAACGTGTATTTTCTGAGCGACGCCCATCTGGGTTCGCTGGCCATCCCGCATCGCCGCATGCAGGAACGCCGCCTCGTTCGTTTCCTCGACAGTGTCAAGGAGAAGGCGTCGGCCATCTATCTGCTGGGCGATATGTTCGATTTTTGGGACGAATACCGTTATGTCGTCCCCAAGGGGTACACCCGTTTCCTTGGAAAACTGTCGGAGTTGACCGACATGGGGGTTGAGGTGCACTTCTTCACCGGCAACCACGACCTGTGGACCTACGGCTATTTGGAGGAGGAATGTGGGGTCGTGGTGCATCGTCAGGCGCTCACGGCTGACATCTACGGAAAGGTGTTCTATATGGCCCATGGCGACGGTCTGGGCGACCCCGACAAGAAGTTCAAGCTATTGCGCTGGATGTTCCACAACCGCGTGTGTCAGCGCATGCTCAATTTCATGCACCCTTGGTGGGGCATGCAACTGGGCTTGAACTGGGCCAAGCACTCGCGTCTGAAGCGGGTCGATGGCAAGGAACCGCCTTACATGGGCGAGCATAAGGAGCACTTGGTGTTGTGGACGAAGGAATACATGAGAACCCATTCGAACATCGACTATTTCATTTACGGCCATCGCCACATTGAACTCGACCTGAACATGCCTCGCGAGAACGGCCATACGGCCCGCATGCTGATTCTCGGCGACTGGATTTCGCAGTTTACCTATGCCGTGTTCGACGGCGAACACCTCTTCCTGGAGGAATATGTGGAGGGCGAGAGCCGCCCATAAAACCCAACACGGGGGCAACGCATGCTCGTCAGCGCGTTGCCCCCGTGTTGTTTTTGTGTAGGTGCGAAAGCCCGTTGTGCTCTCGCCCAAAGTATCATCTATTATGCAAAGTGCCCCGATGGGTGGTGGTTAGCGGTCGATGCGGCCACCCCGTGAGGTCATGTTAGTCAAAATTTCTTCCTCGCTCACAAGGTTCTGGTCGCCCGGAATGGTGTTTTTCAATGCCGATGCCGACACTGAGAACTCCAGGCATCGCTGCTCGTCGTTGGGCCATTTCAGGCGTGCGTGGATGTAAGCGGCCACCCAAGCGTCGCCCACACCCATTTGGTCGACGATGTTGTCGATGTCGTAGATGCGCGAATAATAGATGTCGCCGTCCACCCAAAGCACGCCACAATTCACATGATGCTGGAACGACAGAATGTTGCGGTGGGCGATGAGCATGCGGTGACAGCGTGGGAACATCTCGTGCAGACGGTCGAAATAGCGGCGGTAGGCATCCTTGTCAAACGCGTAGCCCTCGCCGAGGGCGGTGAAGGGGATGGGCTCCATGCCGCTGGCCACATACCACTCGTTCTGGTCGCCGAAGATAAACGAGCTGTGGCTCATCAGCTCACGCAGCGAGCGCTGGGCGTCGGCCCCAGGATATTTCCACAGGTTGCCACGATAGTTGATGTCGCATGTGAGCTCCACGCCGCGCTCGTCGGCCATGCGCACGGCCTCCATGGTGGTGTCGAGAGCCGCTTGTGAGGTGGCGCAGGTGATGCCCGAGCAGTGGAACAGGTCGGTCTCGTTGAAGATGGGCTCCCAGTCGATGTCGCCATAGGCCATGGTGTTGAACGACGAGTCGTCGCGGTCGTACACCACGCGTGAGCCACGCATGGCTGCCGCCGGCTCAAAATAGTAAGTGCCCAGACGCTTGCCGCCGCGCACGGTGTGGCGCACGTTGAGGCCCAACTCGCGTAGGTGCATCAGCGCCGCATCGCCAATGGCGTTGTTGGGAACGCGAGTCACATACTCTACGTCGTCGCCCAGTTGGGCCAGCGACACGGCCACGTTGGCCTCCGACCCACCGTAGGCGGCGTCGAACGGTCCGTTTTGAAACAGGCGCTGGCCAGAATGCTTCGACAGGCGCAGCATAATTTCTCCGAATGTAACAATCTTCATGGTGTGAATCCTTGTGTTCGTAGTATCGTTTATTTGCTGCAAAAGTAAGCCTTTCGCACGAAATGGCAAAGCGTAGGGCCATAAAAAATGTGGCGTGGGGCAGTAAGTCGAGCCCCAGGCACTATTGTCTGCCAATAGCTTTTGGGCTTGTCTGCATTTCCATTGCTATTGGTTGCTAATAGCTTTTGGGCTTGTCGGTATCCTCGATGCTGTATCCTTCCAGTAGCGTTTTGGCTTGTCGGTATCCTCGATGCTATTGCGTAACCATAGGGGAAATGCATAATCAATTAGGAGATTGGGACCGACACGCTCCACCATCTTATATATAAGGGGTGTTACGAGCCTGTTTGGCATGGTGCCGATAATAACTGGAATGCGTGGGGAGTAGGGCAGAGGGTAAAACGAAAAAAGCCAAATGGTGATGGCTACCATTTGGCTTCTTTGTAATGGGTCGGGATTACTGGACTCGAACCAGCGACCCCTACGTCCCGAACGTAGTGCGCTACCAACTGCGCTAAATCCCGATTGCCTCAATCGATGGAGAGGTCGCCCAAAAGCGTTCCCCACTTGAAGACGGATGCAAAGTTACATCTTTTTTTTGAAACACGAGCATTTTTTTGAGGAAAAGTTTGTTGGTTAGAATAAAAAGTGCTACCTTTGCACTCGCAAATGAGAAATGAGGCGCTAAGCGCCGCAATTCTCAAGCTCGAAAGAGGGTACCTTAGCTCAGGTGGTAGAGCAATGGACTGAAAATCCATGTGTCCTTGGTTCAACTCCAAGAGGTACCACTTCCTCCTTTCATTCTGTCCAGTTCTCGTTCGCGAGGCTGGACTTTTCTTTTTTTTGTCACTATGTTTTTAATTCCCAAAGAACCACCATTATTCCCAGTCGGCCATTAGACCGAGACGAATGGATTATAGAATAAAAGGGGCGTTTGCCGTGTGTCGTGTCACATGGCAAACGCCCCTTTGGCGTCTTGTCTTCCCTTGGGTCATAGCTTGTGTGATGGCCGACGGGAAATGATCAAGGGTTATAGCAGTTTGGGCAACTCGAACAGTTTGATGCCATTGCTGCCCTTCACCAAGATGCACTTGCCGCGCGGCTTGTCTTGGGCAATGGCCGCCTTCACCTCGTCGATGTTATGGAACTTGCGGAAGGTGGTATGGGTCTTGGCAAACTCATCGCCCACGAGCCACACATCGGTGAGATGCAACTTCTCAAGCGTGTCGACCACGCGTTGGTGTTCCTCGTCGCTGGCCTCGCCCAACTCGCGCATGTCGCCCAGAATGGCCATTTTCGGCTCCGCCACGGTAACGCGACTGAAATTGTCGAGTGCCGCTGCCATGCTCGATGGGTTGGCGTTGTAGGCGTCAACGATCAGCAGGTTGTCGGCCGTACGCTCCAGTTCTGAGCGGTCGTTGGTAGGACGGTAGTCGGCCAACGCCTCATTGATGAGTTCGGGCGCCACACCATTGTGGATTCCCACGGCAATGGCGGCCAACAGGTTGTCGGCATTATACGTGCCCACCAGTTGGGTCTCCACTTCATATTGCAGGCTTTCCGTGGTACCCTCGGGCACATATTCCCACTGCAACTTGACGTAAGGGTTGCACGCCACGACGCGTCCGGTCACCTGGTAGCGATTGGCCTCGTCGCTCTGTCCGTACGACAGCACGCGGTTCATCTGTCGGTCTTCCATCATCTTCGTCAGGTGGGGATTGGCCTCGTTGACGAACACTTCGGCGTTGTGGGCCTTCAGCCAGTCGTAAAGCTCACCCTTGGTGCGCATCACGCCCTCGAACGAACCGAATCCCTGCAAGTGGGCGCGCCCCACGTTGGTAATGAGGCCTTGTGTGGGTTCCACGTATTCCACCAGTTGCTGGATGTCGCCGGGATGTGAGGCGCCCATCTCCACCACAGCAATCTCGTCGCCAGCTTTCAGGCGCAGCAACGTCTTGGGCACACCCACGTCGTTGTTGAAGTTGCCTTCGGTGTGCATCACGTGGTAGCGCTTGGCCAGCACGGCCGACAAAAGTTCCTTGGTGGTTGTCTTGCCGTTGGTGCCTGTGATGCCGATAACGGGGATGTTGAAATGGCGTCGGTGCTCTCGGGCCAACTGCTTGAAGGCCAGCAGAGCGTCGTCGACCAAGATATAGCGGTCGTCGCCCTCAACCATGTATTCCTTTTCGTCGATGATGGCGTAGCTGCAACCACGCTCCAATGCCATCGCCGCAAACTTGTTGCCGTCGAACGATGCGCCCTTCAGAGCCAAGAATATTCCACAATCGCTCCCGTCTTGCGGTGCCGTTGCGGGAAGGCTTCGGCTGTCGGTGGTTACCTGCGGATGGCGCAGGTAGATGCTGTACAAATCAGTTGCATTCATTGTTCTTATCAAAATGTCTTCTACAATTATCGTTCGGCAGGTTCAACCGTGGTTGAGCCTACGAGCGTAGTATAGGGCAAAAGTAAACATAAAATGTGAGAACACCCTTCTTTCCTTCGGAAAATCTTTCGTGCATGGGTCTTTTTGTCACTTCGCAGGTGCCTTCTTGTCGTTTTGCATGGGGCTTTTGGTTGATCTGTGTGAGAGGCATGGGCATGGGGTGGTTGGCCTTTGGCGACAAAACAGATAAAACTCCATTCGGTGGTTGGTGACAATATGTGACAGGGTAAGAAAGCCTCCGACCGACTGGGACAAAAAGAAATCGGACCGAACGCGATGTTGTTCTGCGCTCGGTCCGATGGGAGGGTGATTAGAATTTCACTTTATATGTTTGCTTGCGGCCGTCTTGCGTCGTTACGCAGAGGATGGCCACCTCGCCTGCGCCTTTGCTTACTACGAGCGTGGGGCGCGATGAGCTGCCTACCAAACGGCCTTGCAGGTCGAACGCTTGCAAGTTCTTCACCTTGCAACCGCTCACACTCACGGTGCGGCCGTTGACGTTGAATGCCAGCGAGCCATTCTCCACCTTGTTGATGCCAGTAGGATCGAAGCTGTTGTCGAAGTCGAACACGGTGACGCTACCCTTCTCGGGCGACACGAATGCGTTGTTGCTTTCCTTGGCTTCTGCCTCTTGGCACACACCGTCGATATACACGATAGCCTTCGAGATGCCAGGATACTTCACGATGCCCGTCTGTCCACCGTTGTTCACCACGGTGATGCGTGTGGCCTTTCCGGCCTTCCACGTGATGTCTACGGTGAAGTTGCCGACGGCCTTCAAGCCTGTGATGTGGCCCGTCTTCCAAGCTGCTGGCAGGGCTGGCAGTACCTGGAGAGTGTCGGTGTGGCTCTGCAGCAACATCTCGGCGATGCCTGAGCAAGCACCGAAGTTGCCGTCGATCTGGAACGGAGCGTGCGAATCATAGAGGTTGTAATAGATACCGCCACGGCTCTGGTCGGTTCCATACGATGTGCTGTGGCGCAGGGCCTTGGTCAGGATGCCGTGGGCCTTGGTGCCATTCTGCAGGCGTGCCCACAGGTTGATCTTCCAACCCATCGACCATCCTGTCGACTCGTCGCCGCGAAGGTTCATTGAGTTGACGGCGGCTTGGTAGTAGGGGCTGCTCGGTGTTACCTGGTTGAAGGGATAAACGCACATGAGGTGCGACATGTGGCGGTGTCCGTTCTCACCAGCGGTGTAAGCGCTGGTCTTCCATTCGCGCAGCAATACGTCGCCCGTATTGACGCCATTCTTCGGGTTGCCCCATTTGCCGGTGTAGGTCTCTGTGGCCAAACCGCGATCGAGCTTCGACAGGCGGTCCTCAAGGAGCTTGAGGTCGGCCTCGGTAATCTCGGCGTCGCTGCCAAGCACATCAATGGCGCTCTTTGTGTTGGAGAGAAGGTCGAACACGAGTTGCTGGGCGTGTGCCACACCATCTTCCTGCGAGGGACCATGCTCAGGCGAATATTCCTTTGGACAAACGTAGGTGTTGTCGGTTGGGTCGAGCACCAAACGGTCGAGCCAGAACTGGGCTGCGCTGAGCATGGCGGGGAAGGCGCGCTTCAGGAAATCGCGGTCGAGGGTGTAGCGGTAGTGCTGCCAGAGGTGTGTGCAATACCATGCGTTGGCAATGACATAGTTGTGGGCGAATGATCCTACGCCACCGAAGATGTTGTTCTCCGTGTAGCAAGTCCATCCGCGCTTTTGTCCAGCAGCCTTGGCGTAGCCTGCCCACTCCTTGTGGTTTCCGGCGGCCATGTTGATGATATAGTTGAGGAAGGGCAGGTGCGTCTCACTCAGGTTGGTGGGCTCAGCGGGCCAATAGTTCATCTGCACGTTGATGTTCGAGTGGATGTCGGCGTGCCAGGGAGCCTGGCTCACGTTGTTCCAGATGCCCTGCAGGTTTGAGGGCAGGTCCACTCCGCGCGAGCTGCTGATCTCCAAGTAGCGTCCGTAGGCGAAGTAAAGCGTCTCGAGCATGCGGGCGTTGGTGCCCTTGCCTTGGTTGTAGGTGTCGACCAGCTTGTTGGTAGGCATGGTATTGGCGGTGCCGTCGAGATCAAAGTCAACGCGAGAGAAGAAGTTCTGGTAGTCGGCCACATGCTCCTCCTTCAATGCCTCGAAGCCATTTGCGGCAGCGTTGTCGACGCGAGCCTGTACGGTTGCGCCTAATTGTGATGTGTTGCTGACGAAACTCTTGACCGATGGGTCGAAGTCGGTGGCGCCAGCGAGCACCACGAGCACCTCGTTGGCGTTCTTCACGACGATGCCCTCGTCGGTTGTGGTCATCTCACCACCCGTGGGCACCACTTTGAGGCGTGCGTTATAGCTCACCGTTTCGAGCTTTCCAGCGAAGGCGGCCTCGCCCTCGGCATATTTCGTTGTGGCCTTCACGCCGGGCTTGCCAGCGTTGAGGGTGAAGCGCAGGCTCACCTGTCCGTCCTTGTCGGCAGCATAGCGAGCCACGATGGCGCCAGCGGGGTTCGACACAAAATACTCGCGAGAATATGTCACCGATTTGTCGGGACTTTTGAAGGTCACCTTGCTTGTGGCGTTGGTGAGGTCGAGCAGGCGGCAGTAGTCTTGCGCTGCGCCAGCCGAGCTGTAGTTGAAAGTTCCACTGATGTCCTCGGCAATTACCGAGCCGAAGTTCTGGTAATAGCCGTAGTTGCCGCCGTTGTCGGTGTTGCGTCCGCTCCACAGCGTCTTTTCGTTAAACTGAATCTCGTCCTTGTTGACACCTCCGAAGAGGCTTGCGCCGAGCTGTCCGTTTCCGATGGGCAAGCTATACTCCATCCAGATGTTGCCCACGCCAGTCAGCGTGGCGGGTTTGTCGTACCACAGCGTGAGCTTATTCTCGGGCGTGAAGCCCTCGATGCCCACCACCTTGTAGTCGGGGTATGACATCTCGTTGGGCGAAACGAAAGCCAAGGGGTTGTTGGGGTCGCCAACGGTCCACAGGCCTATGCTTCGTCCCTGTTGTGCGCCGCCCCATTGGTTGAGGGCGTTGGCGGTCTGTCCGTTGGGTTGGATCTCCCAGGCGGGCATGTAGGTGGCGTTGGGCGACTCAACCAGTTTGAATCCCTTCTTCTGAGGTGTGGGGTAGGCGCGCAACGGTGTGTTGTTGGCGGGCGACTCCGACGAAGCGGATGTGCTGCTCACCACGGCATAGCGACCGGCCTTGTTGACCAACTGGAAGTTGGATGCGTCGCCAACAAGTTTCCACAACTGCTCGTCGATGGGGTCGGCGGTGGCCAATCGGATGCACTGTCCCTGTCCCATGTCCTGCAGCGTGTAGCCGCCGTTGCGGAACTGGATGAAGTACCATGTCTCGCTTTCGTCGTTGCTAAATGTGGGCAACTTGGTCGACGTGGCTACGAAAGAAAGCGGGTTGTTGGGGTCGCCCTGGGTCCATTCGCCCAGGTCTTTGCCGGCTCCTCCGCCGCCCCATTGGTTCATCGACTGACTTCCGTCGGCGCGTTGGATCTCCCAGCAGTCGGTGGCCGATGCGTTGGTGCTCTGCACAAGCTTCAGCGCCACGCTGTTGGTGCTGCTTGTTGTGAACATGCTTCCGTTCCAATTGACGAAACGTCCACTCTTGCTCTTCATCTTGAAGTTGCTCTTTGTTCCGATGAGCTGCCACTTTTGGGCGTCGGAAGAGCTTCCTGCTGCCGTCTTGAGGTTGGCACCATCGCCTTTGTCGGCTAAGAAAGCGCCGCCTGTCTTAAACTGCACGCGATACCAAACGGGGTCGGTCTCGGTGGAAAACTCAGGCAATACACCCTGTGCTGCGGCTGTGACGCAGAGGAAGAGCGCTAATAATAATGCGTAGGTTTTCTTCATGTAATGATAAAATGATAGTAAGGTTGGTTATGTTATATTTAGGTATTGCGATATAGGTAGTGACGTTTGCTAAAAATAAATATTGTGGAGGCGCGGACTGTGAAAGACTGCCGTTAAAAAGCCCCATGCGGAATATCTGGTGCAAAGATATGGAAAAATCCGCAAAATGAATTTGATTTTCCAATTAATATTATTATTTTTGCCACGAATATGGATTATACACTGAATATCCGCGGCCGCTTGTTGTCGCTGGAGACTCCTTTAGTGATGGGAATCCTGAATGTGACTCCCGATTCTTTTTACGCCGGCAGCCGTGCCATGAGCGACGAGGCCATAGCCCAACGCGCCCAGACACTTGTCGGGGAAGGTGCCGCCATCATTGATATTGGCGGATGTTCCACCCGGCCGGGAGGCACCCTTGCCACCGAGACGGAGGAGACCGACCGTGTGCGTCGGGCCTTGGAGATTGTGAAAGCCGCCACCCCCGACGGCATCGTTTCCATCGACACATTCCGCGCTTCCGTGGCCCGCATGGCCATCAATGAGTTTGGCGCCGACATCATCAATGACGTGTCGGGCGGCGAGGATCCAGAAATGTTCCCCCTTACAGCCTCTACAGGCACTCCCTATATCCTCATGTCGCAGCAGCCCACGTTGCGCGACGTGCTCGTTGAGTTTGCCGCTCGCGTGCAGCAGCTCCGTGCCTTGCACCAGAAAGACATCATCCTCGACCCGGGCTTCGGCTTCGGAAAGACGCGCCCTGGCAACTTCCGCATCCTCGACGAGATGGACAAGCTGCAAGTGCTTGGGTTGCCAGTGTTGGCCGCCATGTCGCGAAAGCGCATGGTTTTTGAGACGTTAGAGAGCACTCCCGCCGAGTCGCTCAATGGCACCACCGTAGTGAACACGATGGCCTTGATGCGTGGCGCGTCGATCATTCGCGTGCACGACGTGAGGCCGGCGGTTGAAGCTGTGAAAATCTACAACGCATTATGTTCTTCGAATTTGGCATAAAAGACATCATCGACATCGTCCTTGTCGCTTTGATGCTCTACTACATCTACCGCTTGATGAAGGAGAGCCGTTCGCTCAATGTCTTCATCGGCATCATGGTGTTTGTCCTGGTGTGGCTCTTTGTGTCGCAGGTGTTGGAAATGCGACTGCTTGGAAGCATCATGGACAAGCTCGTCAGTGTGGGTGTGATAGGTCTCATTGTGCTCTTCAAGGAGGAGATTCGAAAGTTTTTATACCAGCTCGGCGCCCACCAGCGCGTGAAGAACATCATGCAATTCTTCTCGTCTAAGAAAAGCAAGAGTCCCGAAGAGGACAAGGCCACCATCATGCCCATTGTGTGGGCCTGCATGGATATGGCTCGCGGAAAGATCGGAGCGCTCATCGTCATTGAGCGCGCCACCCCTCTCGACGACATTGTTCAGACCGGCGAGCTTATCGGCGCCAACGTGAACAAGTTGCTCATCGAGAACATATTCTTCAAGAACTCACCCCTCCACGATGGCGCCATGGTCATCTCGCAGAAGCGTATCAAGGCCGCAGGCTGCATCTTGCCCGTGAGCCACGCCATGGACATCCCCAAGGAATTGGGCTTGCGCCACCGTGCCGCACTGGGCATTGCCCAAGACAGCGACGCCATTGCCATCATCGTCTCAGAGGAGACGGGCCGCATCAGCGTGGCCATCAAGGGTCAGTTCCGCCTGCGCCTGTCGGCCGAGGAGCTCGAGGGCATCCTGGCCAAGGAGATGACGGGCTGAACGGCCTGCCCCAACCCTATATGAAAAACGACACGTTTTAATCGATTAAAATACACAACTTATGAGTTTATTAGAGAAAATTGTCGCGCGCGCCAAAGCCGACAAGCAACGTATTGTACTTCCTGAAGCAGAGGAAGAACGCACCCTGAAAGCAGCCGACAAGGTGCTGGCCGACGATCTGGCCGACCTGATTCTCATCGGCGACCCCGCAAACATCAAGAAGGAAGCCGAGCAGTGGGGCCTCACCCACATCGACAAGGCTACCATCATCGACCCGCTCCACTGCGAGAAGACCGAGGAGTATGCCACCCTGCTCGCCGAGCTTCGCAAGAAGAAGGGCATGACCTTGGAGCAGGCTCGTGAGCTGGTTACCAAGAACAACCTCTATCTGGGTTGCATGATCATCAAGACAGGCGACGCCGACGGACAGATCTCTGGCGCCCTCTCTACCACTGGCGACACCCTTCGCCCCGCCCTTCAGATCATCAAGTGCGCCCCGGGCATCACCTGTGTGTCGGGTGCCATGCTGCTCATCACCAACCAGAAGGAGTATGGTGAGGATGGCGTGGTAGTGATGGGCGACGTAGCCGTCACTCCCAACCCCACAGCCGACCAGATGGCCCAGATCGCTTACACCACCGCCCAGACCGCCCAGAGCGTGGCAGGCTTCGCCGAGCCTCGCGTGGCCATGCTGAGCTTCTCTACCAAGGGCTCTGCCAAGGACGCCAAGGACAAGGAGACCGGCAAGAGCGTTTACATCATCGACAAGGTGGTTGAGGCCACACAGATTGCCAAGGAGAAGTATCCTGAGCTGAAGGTTGATGGTGAGATGCAGGCCGACGCTGCCCTCGTGCCCTCAGTGGCCGCCAAGAAGGCTCCGGGTTCCGACATCGCCGGAAAGGCCAATGTGCTCATCGCTCCTTGCTTGGAGGTGGGCAACATCGGTTACAAGTTGGTGCAGCGCCTCGGTGGCGCCACAGCTATCGGCCCCGTGCTGCAGGGTATCGCCCGCCCCGTCAACGACCTGAGCCGCGGTTGCTCTGTCGACGACATCTATTACATGGTGGCCATTACCAGCTGCCAGGCACAAGACGCGAAGAAGTGTTGAATGTGGAGTGTGGAATGACGAGTGGCTTGCTTCGCCTCCATAGGGCATAACCCATTCGCCATTGTCTCATGAATCGCATGTTCCATTTTCAACATTCATCATTTAACAATTAACATTCAACATTATAAGAAATGAAGATTTTAGTATTGAACTGCGGTAGCAGCAGCATCAAGTATAAGCTCTACGACATGGACGGTGAGAAGGTTCTCGCCCAGGGTGGTGTGGAACGCATTGGCCTCGACGAGGCTTTCATCAAGGTGAAGTTGGCCGATGGCTCCAAGAAGCAGATCATGGCCGACCTTCCTACCCACAAGGAGGGTGTGCAACTCGTGTTCAAGTGCCTGCTCGATCCTGAGCTCGGTGCCATCAAGAGCCTCGATGAGATTGGAGCCGTGGGCCACCGTGTGGTGCAGGGCGGCGACCTCTTCGAGAAGAGTTGCATCGTTACTCCCGAGGTGGAGAAGGGCATTGAGAGCCTCATCGACCTGGCTCCCGTGCACAACAAGGGCCACTTGGCAGGCTTGAAGGCCGTAGACGAGCTCATGCCCAACGTGCCCCAGGTAACCGTTTTCGACAATGCTTTCCATAGCACCATGCCCGACTACGCTTACCTCTACGCCATTCCCTACGAGTGGTACACCAAGTATCACGTGCGTCGTTATGGCTTCCACGGCACCAGCCACCGCTACGTATCGCAGCGCGTGTGCGAGTTCCTGGGCGTTGACATCAAGACCCAGAAGATCATCACCTGCCACATCGGCAACGGTGCCTCAGTGGCTGCTGTGAAGTATGGTAAGGTCATCGACACCTCAATGGGTCTCACCCCGTTGGCCGGTTTGATGATGGGCTCACGCTCGGGCGACATCGACCCGTCGGCTGTGACCTACATGATGCAGAAAAGCGGCATGACTCCGCAGGAAATGTCTGAGTATCTCAACAAGAAGAGCGGTGTGCTCGGCGTGGCTGGCATCTCAAGCGACATGCGCGACAACGAGAACGCCGACAACGAGGGCAATAAGCTGGCTCACCTGGCCCTGCAGATGTACAACTATCGCATCAAGAAATACATTGGCGCATACGCCGCAGCCATGAATGGTGTCGACATCATCGTGTGGACAGCCGGTGTGGGCGAGAACCAAGAGGGTGTGCGTTGGGACAGCTGCGCCGACATGGAGTATCTCGGTGTGAAGATGGATCGCGAGCGCAACCACTGCCGTGGCGTGGAGCAGGTGCTCTCTGCCGACGACTCTAAGGTGAAGGTGGTGATGATCCCCACCGACGAGGAGATTGTCATCGCACGCGATACGCTGGCATTGGTTACTGGCAAGGAGCTCGACTAATACGCTTCGACACATAATCATATATGAAGCCATCCAGGTTATCCTGGGTGGCTTTTTTAATGAATCGTCCGACATTTGGAGCGATTTAAGGTTCGTGTCACTTCTAATAGCTTTGGCCTCAGACTGTTTTACAACGAATAGTTTTATTTAGCCTCAGACGGCGCAACAACGAATTTCCCGAATTTTCGAATTTTTCTAATTGCGTTAGCCAAAATTCGTTCAAATTGGTAATCGTTAATCGATTTCACCAATTCGCTTAATTAGGGAAATTCGTTGTTACCGCGTCTGAGCGCAAATACTAACGTGGGTCTTTTATCACTCCAAATGCCGGATGATCCTTTTTTATATCCGTCAAGCTTATGTTTTTCTTGTTGGTGTGAGGCGTGGATGCGTCGCTTGTCTTGATTTTTGGTCCAAAAGTTTGTCGACAATTTCGGGTGAGTTAGCGGGCGAAACAGCCGTTTTTCCCCTATTGGAGCGGCAAATTGGAGCGGCGCGTTTGCGAAAGGCCATCTTTCGAGTTGCGAAACATGCCTAACCGAGCCACCGTTAGCCGTCTTCCGCACTGCCGATGGGCGTCTTTCGCACCTCGATTAGGCATGTTTTATCGTGTGAAATTACTAGTGATGCGATATTAATCGCTTAACTATAGTTATATATTTGATATTT
>NZ_JAXVAE010000051.1:0-12725 GCF_037460745.1 Hallella sp.
ACTTTATTTGATGAATTTTAATAACTATGCGATTTTATCGCATCAGTACTAAAGCGATAACACGAACGATAACAACCAATTCTATAAACCATCGGAAAAATGATGAACATCAAACGTAACATATTGCTCAATCCGGGCCCAGCCACCACCACCGACACCGTGAAAATGGCTCAGGTGGTGCCCGACATCTGCCCGCGCGAGCACGACTTCGCCGGACTGATGAAAGGTCTGCGCGAGAACTGCGTGCGCATGGCGCATGGCGATTTGCAAAAAGACACGGCTGTGCTCTTCTGTGGATCGGGAACCATCAACATCGACATCTGCCTCAACTCGCTCCTGCCAGAAGGAAAGAAAGCGCTCATCGTGAACAACGGCGCCTACTCATCGCGCGCCGTTGAGGTGTGTCAGTACTACGGATTGCCCCACATCGACCTGCGCTCATCGGTGTTTGAGCAGCCCTCGCTCAACGAGGTGGAGCGCACGCTCGACGCCAACCCCGACATCGCCTTGGTGTACACCACCCATCACGAGACGGGAACGGGCATCCTCAACCCCATACGCGAGATTGGCGCAATGGCCCACGCCCATGGCGCCATCTTTGTGGTCGACACCACATCGAGCCTCGGCATGGTGCCCTTCGACCTGCACCAGGACAATGTGGACTTCTGCATGGCATCGGCACAAAAAGGATTGATGGCCATGTCGGGACTGAGCTTTATCGTTGGAAGCCGCGAGATCATTGAGCGATCAAAGGACTATCCCAAGCGCTCTTACTACTGCAACCTCTTCTTGCAGTATGATTTCTTCGAGAAGAGTGGCGAGATGCACTTCACCCCGCCAGTGCAAACGGTGTATGCCGCCATCCAAGCCTTCAAGGAGTATTGGGCCGAGGGCGAGGAGGCTAAGTTCGCACGCCACCACCGCACCTTCGAGGCCATCCATCGTGGACTGGAGGAGTTGGGGCTGCGCGATGTCATCCGACGCGACATCCAGTCGGGTCTGGTGGTGTCGGTGAAGTATCCCGACGATCCCAACTGGGACTTCGGCCACGTGCACGACTACTGCTACGAGCACGGATTCACCATCTATCCGGGTAAGATTTCAACCACCAACACCTTCCGTCTCTGCTCGCTCGGCACCATCGACGTGAAGGATATCGAGGACTTCTTTGTGGTTCTCAAGGAGGCTTTGGTGAAGAACAACATTCAAATTCCCGCCCATTACAATGATTAAGACTGCTGTCATCATGGCTGCCGGCTTAGGCAGTCGCTTCGGCCACATGACCGAGACCATGCCCAAGGGCTTCATCGAGTGTGGCGGAAAGGCGATGGTGGTGCGCTCCATCGAGGCGCTGATTGCTTGTGGCATTGAGCGCATCATTATCGGAACGGGCTATAAGAAAGAGGCTTACGAGCAATTGGCAAGTAGCTTTCCGCAGATCGAATGTGTGTTCTCACCCCGTTATGCCGAGACGAACAGCATGTTCACATTATGGAACTGCCGTGAGGCCATTGGCAACGACGACTTCCTTTTGCTCGAGTCGGACATCATCTTCAGCCGCAACGCACTGACGGAGCTCATCGACGATGCCCATCCCGACATCATGCTCATCACGCCGGTCACCAAATTCCAAGACCAATACTACGTGGAATATGACGCCAACGGAACGCTCACCCGATGCTCCACCGACCGCGACGCCATCGACGCCAAGGGCGAACTGGTGGGAATCCACAAGCTCTCGGCCTCGTTCTACCAGAAAATGTGCGCCGACTATGCGCAAATCGTCGACGAGAAGCCTAAGTTGGGCTACGAATACGAGTTGCTCCACATGTCGCAGGCAATAAGCCGGGTGTTTGTTCTCAATGCGAAAGATGTGCATTGGTACGAAATCGACGACGAGCGCGACCTGCAATACGCCGAGGAGCACGTCGTCGGAAAACTATAGAAAACCTTTCATTTCCTTGCCATGCCGTTTGTTTGCATGGCAAGGAAATGCATATAATTGCGCAAACCCAATAGTTCCTTAGATTTATCCCAAATCCACGACGGTGATTCCGGCGCCACCAAACTGCACGTGTTCGTCGCGCACATGGGTGACATTGGGCTCCGCCGACAGGTATTGGCGAATGAGTTGTCGCAGGATGCCGTTGCCCTTACCATGGAGAATGCGAACGCGCGGCATACCCACAAGGATGGCGTCGTCGATGAAATATTGCACGGCTTGCAACGCCTCATCGCCTCGCATGCCCCGAACATCAAGGTCTTGCTTGAAGTTTTTGCGGTGGTCGTCGATGGTGTCTTGCGTCATGTGCGACATCTTGTAGCTTTGGAGTCCTTCGCGCAACACATCCATCTTGGTGGGTTGTGATGACGTTTCGGCCTTTGCGTCACCCTCTAAGGGTTCCGATGGCGCTGCCAATAGTTGCAGGCGCGACACTGGCAGCTTAGTGCGCATATCGCCGAAGATGACGGTAGCCATCTTTCCGCTCAAGCTCTCCACCTTGCCTTCCGACTTCGCCCCACGAATGCGGACGCTATCGCCTACGGCAATGACGTTGTCGCGCACCTTCTGGTCACGCAAAGCCGCAGATCGCAAGGCTTCGGCAGCCTTCTGCTCATCATCCTTCTTTTTCTTCTTTCGTTCCTCGCGCCGTTCCTTGCGAGCCTTGATTTGCTCGATCTTACGGGCAATCTTATCGTCCTCGGCCTTGGTGTCGAAAGCCTCCACATCCTGCTTAAAGCCCTCAAGCTCCTGTCGGATGCGACGTGTCGACTCACGTTCGGCTTGCTGCTCACGAATCTCACGAATAGTGTTCTCGATCTTTCGGTTGCTCTCGCGAAGGAGTTCCTCAGCCTCCTGCTTGGCCTTCGTCAGGATGTCGCGCCGGTCGCGCTCCACGGCGTTGATGTCTTGCTCGTAATGGTCGATGCGCTCCTGCAAGCGCTTCTCCTGCTGATGGATGGTCTGTCGTTTCTGCTCCCAATAGCGCTTGTCGCGCACAATGTCCTGCAAATACTTGTCGCTCTGGATATAATCGGACCCCACAATCTCCGAAGCCTCACGTATCACCTCCTCAGGAATGCCCGTCTTGCGGGCGATCTCGATGGCGAACGAGCTACCGGGTTGGCCTATGGCGAGCTGGAAAAGAGGTCGCATCTCATGGCGGTCGTAGAGCATGGCACCGTTGGCAATGCCCTCGTGCGAGTCGGCATAGTGCTTGAGGTTCTGGTAGTGGGTGGTGATGACACCCCACGCCTGCTTCTTCACAAACTGATTGAGCACGGCCTCGGCCATAGCTCCACCTATTTGCGGCTCGGTGCCCGTACCAAACTCGTCGATGAGCAACAACGTGCGAGCGTTCGACTGCCGCATCATGATCTTCATGTTGAGCAAGTGAGACGAGTAGGTCGAGAGGTCGTTCTCGATGCTTTGCTCGTCGCCGATGTCAATCATCAGGTTTTGGAAGATGCCCACCTTGGACCGTTCGCTCATGGGAACCGACAGTCCACATTGCAACATATACTGCAACAATCCCACGGTTTTGAGGCAAACCGACTTACCACCGGCGTTAGGACCCGATATGATCAGTATGTGCTGTTGGGGTTTCAGGGTGATGTCGAGAGGCACCACCGTCTTGTCTTGCTTCTTCAATGCGAGCCAAAGCAACGGATGACGTGCCGAAACCCAATCCATGACAGGTGCGGCTTCGACCCGCGGCTCCATGGCTCCCATGAGCGTTGCCAACTCGGCGCGGGCGCGAATGAAATCGACCTCGGCCAGCAGTTGGTAAGAATACATCAGTTCGTTGACATGGGGCCTGACAAGTTTGGAGAACTCCACAAGGATGCGCACCACCTCCCGGCGCTCCTCAGCCTCCAGTTCGCGTATGCGGTTGTTGGCCTCCACCACCTCGGCGGGCTCCACAAACACCGTCTTTCCTGTAGACGACTCATCGTGAACGATACCTTTTATCTTACGCTTCAAGCCCGGTGCGATGGGCACCACGAGACGTCCGTCGCGAAGCGTGGGTGTAGCGTCCTTATCCACCAATCCCTCGCTCTGGGCGGCTCGCAGGATGCTGTTGAGCGTTCGCGACACGCTACCCTCCGCCTTCCGCAACTGTGCGCGGGTTTCGGCCAGCAAGGGCGAGGCCGTGTCCTTGATCTTACCATACTTGTCGAGGATCTGATCGATGCGGCGCAACAGGTCGGGGAAGGTGAGCACACCCTCGGTGAGGTCGTGCAATGTGGGGAAATCGTAAACCCCTTCGTCGCTTCCCTGGCTCAGGAACCTCACGATGCCGCCTATGGTCTCCAACGAGCGCCGGAGGTCGAAGAGCTCATTCTCTTCGAGATGGGTGCCCTCCAGTCGCACGCGCTTGATGGAAGCGCGCATGTCGTAGAAATATTGCAGGGGGAACTCGTCGGCCTCCTCCTGCAAGCGACGGAACTCATGCGTTTGCCTGAGCAACGTGTTGATGCGCTCCACATCATCGTTGAACGCCATCTTTTCCACCTTGTCCTTGCCCAATTGGCTCAGGCAACGCTCCTTCAGCAGCGACCGTATCTCGCCAAACTGTATCTTGTTTTCGAAATTGCTGGGATAAATCATGCTGCAAAGTTACTGAATAATATTCTTTTTAGTGTGCAAAACACCGAGTCTTTGTTGAATGAACTACACAAATCATACCAGCGAAGCCACCGATGGCCGTCGGCTTGGGGCAGGCACAAGGCGCAAACAAGAAGCATCGGGCTTTGGGGTGATGCAGGATGCGCCCCAACGACAACTGCGTCGCCCAGCAAGGAAAACCTTGCGGAGCGACGCAGCGTTAAGAGGTCCCGCCACCCGAAATCGGTCATTAGCTTTGGGTTCATGGGGACGTATGGGTTTGGGGGAATGTAGAAGCCCCGATTACTTCATCACCTTGACAGTTCGGCCATCAGACATCTTCACAATGTTCAGGCCCTTCTGCGGAGCGTTGAGCTGAGCGCCACCGATGGTGTAATACTTTGAGGCGACAGCCTTCTCAGAGCCCTTGATACCAATCACCGACGTTGAGCCACCGGGCTTCTCAACGATGAGTTGGAAGCAGGGCACATAGGGCTGCTTCTCACTAGAGACGTAATAAAGGCCCTCGTTATTTCTTGCGCTGGGCTTGCCATACACGAGGAACATATCATCGTAATCCTTCGAATCCTTGTTCACCCCAAAGAGCACAGGAGCGGCATTCTTGTCGGTTTGCGATTTCACCTGCGTATAGGCATAGCCATACATCACCTCGGTCTCTTCGCCCGTGACCTCGTAAGGCTGGTCGAAGCTCACCTCGTTCCATGCCACATCGACTGACTGCTGGTCGTCGGAAACCACCGACACGTCGTAGTCGGTAAGGTCAGCGCCCAACTCTGTGCCGTTCTGATCATTCTTGCCCTTAAAGATAAGCGCCAAGGCACTGGCACCATCGCCCAACGAACCCGTCACAGCGAAGCGAAAGCCAACCACCTTGCAACCCTTGAGCTCGCTCGCTACCTCGCTGATGTCCAAGTCGGAGATAACCATGCTGGCGCTCGACCATGTGGGGAATCCGCCCCAACCAAAACCGTTGGCGCCATCAGACCCTGTGAAACCCAAGAGGCCCTGGTTGTCGGCCAACTTCTTGACACCACCCTTCTGGGCGGGCTGGGCAAGTGCCAGGCTCATCTGTGCAGGCACCTCAGCCTTCACGGCGTTACGATTTAGGTTTTGAGCGTTTGTGCTTGTCGCAAAGAACACAAGCGACATGAGTGGGAGTAAAAATTTCTTCATAATAATAACTTTAGAATAAATGTGTATCCTGAGCGCCCAATGGCGTTGCTGTTGTGTTTGTGGAAAAGCGAGAGGTCACATCTTCTTGGCAACCAAGCCCTCCGTGGCCTCTCGCCCCATTTTCATGATCCCCGGCCGTAAGAGGCCAAGGCCGATATCACTTTCTCATCATCACCTTGCGTGAGGTGCCGTTAGACATCTTCACGATGTTCAGGCCCTTCTGCGGAGCGTTGAGCCTTATGCCGTCGATGGTGTAATACCCCACGACCGTGGCGTTCTCGGCATCGTTGTAAACGCCATGAATGCCCGTCACAGCATCGTTGTAGGTAACGCCGATGACGTTCTCGATCTTGTTGTCGGTGTACTTCGACTCGTTATGCTTGTTGAGGAAGGCGATGAACTTCAGGTCCTTCTTCTTCCACGCAGCCTTGATGTTAACATCGAATGTGGTGGTGAAGGTGTTATCCTCCCATTGCACCTGCTCGCCCCAAGTGCTGTTGTTGGCGCGGATGACGTGCATGTGGCGGAAAGAGCTCTTGGCTCCCGACTGTCTATGAGGCTTGACGCTATCCTCGGTGAGATAGAATGTAAGGAGCGAGTTGTCGGTGTCGAAGGCCTCGTTGCACACGCCGCTCACGGTAACCGTGGCCTTGGAGCCATCGGCGTTGGGCACCACCTGAATAGCGAGTTGCGCGTTGGCAGGCTGCGCCATGGCGGCACGCGTTGTGGCGGTGATGACGGCAGCGTTTGCCGGGATGCCCACAAGACCTGCCTTGTTGGCATTGCCCTTAACCCACACCTCATTGCGATTGAACATCATGGCCGGGTTGAACGTGCCCCCACTGTTGCCAAACGCAACCCCCGTGAGGTTATCCCATTTGGCCGTGAGCCAATCGGTTTGATAACCCGAATGGTGACAAGCGGCGTACACACGGCCTTGGTCGGCCATAGAGAGTGCCGTGTGAAGGTATCCAGCCACACGCGGGCAGTTGCCGCAACCCTCACAGGTAAACTCCTCGATGAGCACATTGCTGGGATAGGTGGTCTTGGCCACGGCCACTACGCCCTTAGCCACCTTGTTGGTAGCCAAGTTGTCGTGCCCATTCACCTTGGTCACCTCAACCGTAACGTTGTGCTGGCCCACCTTTGCGATGCCCGGCACGATGGCGCTGAACGATCCGTTGGCGCCTGTTGCCACAGCCTTCTCCAGGTTGGCGTGCTGCTCATCGGTGGCCACACCATCGACCGACACCACATAGTCGAGTTGGCTCACGGCCTCCTTACTATTGTTGAAGAAATCGACCGACAGTTCCACGTCGGTGTCGACAAGCGCCGACACCAGATTGAAGTTGCTGGGAATGACATTGTAGTCGGGGAAATTGCCTTCCACCACCAGTTGGATGCTGAGGTTTCCCTGACCCGTGCCAAAGTTGTACCAACCTTCGCCTTGGCCACCATTGGCTTCGGAGATGTTGGTAAACATCAGGAGCGGCATGTCGGTGCGACCACTTTCCACGATGGAGAGCGGATAACATTCTTCCGTGTAATACTGTCCTTTCTTGATGGCTTTCTGCGCGAAGTCGAAGCCCACGAAGAACTCCTGATTCTTGGAAATGACGTAAGGCTTGCTGAGCGTTACGGTATTCCATCCTTTCACCGTGGAGGGCACATTCTCCGACACCACATCAAGGCCAAGGCCTTGGTTGGTGGTAGGCGTGATAAACACCCTCGACTTATCCAGTTTGTAACAAAGGCCGAAGCGGATGGCCACCACCTTCATGCCATCGTAGGGCTCCAACATATCGGGCGTCAGGTCGATGGCGGCCTTACAATTGTCGTTGGCGCCAAAGCTTGCCAATCCCGATCCATACTGCGCCAGCTCGTCGGTGGTGTAATATCCCACGAGGCGCTGGTTATCCTGCAAGTCGACTTTCTTCGGAGCCAACGTAACGACGCGCTGCTGAGCGGCCTCCAAGCTCCTGTCGAGATGGCCACTAAAGGGTGTGGCTTTCTGTGCACTCGCGCCTAATGTCAGCACGAGTGCAAATAAAGAGAGTAAAGTTTTCCTCATAAAGAAACTAATTATTTTTTGATTTGTTTGATGGTCTTGCCATTAGAGAGACGAATGATGTTCAAGCCCTTCACTTCCGACTTGACGCTCATGCCATTGGCATTGTAACGGGCGAGGACCGTAGTGTTTGTGTTATCCTTAATACCGTCGACGCTTGTGGGGTCGGCGTAAACAAAATGAAGCGTAACCTTGGGACCATACTCCTTGAAATCGGAAGGCGAATAGACCGTAGTACCGAATATATCCTGCTTCTCTACATTGAAGACCTTGAATTGAAGCTCGGCCGTACATGAGCCGTAGTTGCTGGGTATCCACTCGGTTTGCAGATTCACATCCTCACCAGGATTAATGGTAGCGGGAGAGTTGTAATCCTCATATACCCCTGGACTTGAGATGGTCCTGCAATTCATGGGGAAGCAGCAAGAGAATGTACCGTTGTCGATGCTTACCAGCTTGACGTCGATGCCCACACCTTGCGTGTCGTCGGAATTGTTTTTCAGGTAAAGGCCACTGGGAATTTGAAATTCACCCAATTTCTCTCCCTCCGTGAGCACCAAGGTGGCACCATCGGCGACAGGATTGTCGTTCTTGTCGAACAACTGGAATGTAGGCAGTTCTTCCTGTGCGAAGGCTCCGATGCTGAGCAAAGCAGCGAAGGCGAAGACAAATGCTCTTTTCATATTCTATTTCTATATTTTAATGATTACTACTGTTTGTTTTGATGTTCCCAAGGGGCGGCTGGTTTGCCATAGGCAAGCGAACCGCCAGCCCCATGGGCTTTTATTGGCTAACGACGGGTGTCTTCTCGGTTTGTTGCACACCCTCGTCGGTAAACACGAAGGCGACGACCGACATGTTCTCAGGCTTCCAACTGTTGTCGAGGCTGATGTTGTAGGTCTTGCTCACCGACTTCTCGTTGACCACGTTGATGGGTTCTCCGTCCTTGTCGTTGACCGACGCACGGAACACATGCTTGTGAATATAATCGTTGTTGACGCTTCCATTGGGCATGAGCTGCATGTCCTTGATGTTGTCCTCCACGAGCCACACCTGCAACTTGGCACCGCTAAGCGTTTTCAATCCGGCCACATTGACGTTGACCTTCAGGTTGCGCGAAGCCTCGTCGTAGGTAGTGGAGGGTGTGATCATCACTGTGGGTTCCCTATTGATCATGCCATTTACGTAGGCAGCCCAATAGACGAGGTTGGTGAGCACGCCTCCAAAGCGGTCGACCATGCCGCTGGGTTGTGCCCTGACACCCCATGTGGCGTAATAGGAATTGCCCGTCTCGGTGGTGAGCGACAGCGGCTGATGGCCCTGGGCTACGGTGGTGTAACCGAAGTCGCCTCCGTAGATACCCACGGCTATGATGTTGTCCTCACCATACTGCTCTTGCAGTTTTTCGATCATGGTGGCGGCGTTGGGGCAGTTCACGCAGCGCTGTCCGGTGAAGTCCTCTATGAGCACATGCTTCTTCACCTCAGCCGGCTTCACATAGATGATGCGCTCGTTCTCGTCGATCTCTGAGCACGACGTGAGGGTGAGCGCCATCAGGATGGCGGCTAAGCTAAACGACTTAAATATGTTCATCTTCCTTTTTAGAAATTATAGTTGTAAGAAATGGTGAATCCCTTGCTTGCGGGAACATATCGGCACACGCCACCCGAGCAGTTGTAGCCAGCGCGCGTGCGACCATACCCGAGCTGCAGGCGGTGGGCTCCGGCGTTGAAGGTAACGAGGCCCTGGTAGTAATGGAGCTTGCTCTCGCCGTTGTTATACATGTCCGACACGGTGATCATCCAGTTGGGGAGGATCGATAGCTCGAGCAGGCCAAACATCCAGTCGCCCTCATCCTCGTCGGTGGCCAGGTATTGGGCCTCGCCGCGCAGCGTCATCTTTCGGTTGATGCGATACTTGGCGTCGGCCACCATGATGTCGGAGTGGACCATGCCGCCCTCTCCCTCCACAACGCTCTTGTTGTAGAACTGGTTCATATACATGAGGTTGAGCGAGAACGCGCGCGAGAACTTCTTGTCGAGATGGATGTTGAGGTCCTGGTAGTAGGTCTGGTCGCCCCATTTCCAGAAGGCCGACCCGTAGCCGCTGGTGCCCCGTGGGTTTCCGTCTACGCTATGGTCGTTGCGGTTGATGGAGTGGATATGCGAGAAGTTGACCTTGAGGTTGGTGCCATACTTGCCGCCCAACAGGGTGTTGCGCTTGAAGGTATAGCCCAACTCGGCTTGGTAGGCCCACTCGCCATTGGGCTGTGTGGCGTAGGGGTAGAGTGCGGCGAGGGCGTAGGTCTGCTCGGTGGTGAAGGCGGGCAGGTTGTTGATGTTCGACGACAATCCATACACATTGCGGTCGCTTCGGAACGTCATGTTGTCGCTTCGCTTGGCTTGGAGCAGCACGCTCAGGCCCCTCTTCGAATAAGAGGTGGAGAGCATGGCCACCGTTCCGTTGCGATAGATGTAGGGATAGAGCCTGTCGTAGGAGGGGTCGTCGGTCTTCCAGGCATACTCGGCCAGCACATTGAAGTTGCCGGCTTGGAGGTTGGTGCGTAGGTCGAAGGCGTTGACGTTGCCCGGCAGGCGGAGCTTGTGGGTGGGATCCACCATGATGTCTTCGTTGGGCGACTCATACTTGTTGACCCACGACGCTCCGAGGGTGAGGTAGGTGTTGGCCTCCTGCATCCTGCGGAACCACTGGTCGACGCTGAGCTCGAGGTCGCCGCCGCTGATCCATGCGTCGTTCCACTTCCAATAGTGGCGCTGCTTACCGGCGAGGGCCTTCACCTGCACGCCCGTCACGGGACGGACCACGAGGCGTCCGCCAAGCAACGAGTTGTCGATGCCGAGGCTCCGCTCCTCGTAGGTGCGGAGGATGAATCCCGAGCCAAACTGCTCGTAAAAGGTTCCGAGCGTCAGGTCCCAGTTGTCGAAATGTGTCTTCAGGTAGAAGTTGGGCACGCCATAGCCCTTGAAGCGCTCCTCGGGTGCGGCGGCATAGCCCGGCAATGGGTGCTTGGTAAACTCGAAGCGCAGGCCGGCGTCGATATGGCGGCTGCGCGCCGCAATGTCGGCGTAGGTGTTGGTGAGCGCCCACTCGCTATATTTCTCTGTGCCGATCTTCTTATCCTCCTGGGGTATGATGACATCGCTCTGGATGCTTCCGCTCAGGGTGATCTTGTCGTCGTTGTTGTTGTTCTCTTGTGCCATCAGGGCCGTTGTGGCGAGCGTGGCGGCAAGGGTGAGTATGAGTTTTCGTTTCATGTCTTGCGTTTGTTGCCCACGCCAAGGGCATGGGACCGTTCGTGTGTTGGTGGAGACGGTATGCTACCGTGCGGGGCTCACTTGCTGGTCAGCTCCCTCACTTTCTCGATGATCTCTTCTTCCGACCCTTCAGTGTAGCCGTTGTGCTTTTCGATGATCTTTCCGTTGCCGTCGCAGATGATGACAAACGGTATCATCTCTCCGCCAAACGACTTGCGGAACTCAGAGTTGGGGTCGAGCATCACCTCGTAGGGCCATCCGTTCTGGTTCACCAGAGGCTTCACCTTGTTGGCGTTCTGGGCCTTGTCGATCGACACGGCGTAGAGCTTCACGCCGGTCTCCTTCTGCCACTCGTCGTACACCTCGGCGATGGCGCTGAGCTCACGGTTGCAGGGCTTGCACCAGGTGGCGAAGAAACTAATGATGAAGGGCTTGCCGTCGTTGCGCAACGTGTCGGTCGACACGGTCTTTCCGTCAATGGTCTTAAGCTTGAACGAAGGCAACTGGGCGCTGATGGTCTGCGCGGTTGCAAAAAGCATCATCATGATGAACAAGGCCTTGCTCATCTTACCCTGAAAGAGTAACTTTAGTGTTTTCATAAATTTCTCAAATGATTATGAATAATCTTAAATATGATGCAAAGATAATCGAATAAACGGTTTTGAGCAAACAAATATGAAGATTTATTCTGTTTTCGTGCAATTTTATGAGAGTTTACCGCTAAAACGAGTGTAATAACAACGTTTTGTTATACAAACACGCTCCAATTCCTCTTTCCGTAACCTTACAATGCGCCACCCTCGTCCTTTCGGTCTTACCTTATTATATTATGTCTTTCGGTCATCTAAAGGCGCCCCACACTTGACGAACGTAAGCAAAAGCGGCACGGGGAGGTGCTAAAAGTAACGTCCCCAACCCGTTTCGGGCATCTTCGACGATCCCTGCAATGCGGGTTTGAGGATGTGGAATGGGCAGCGTGGAAGAGTGGAATGGATTTTATATTGTGGAATGCGTTTTGTCATGTGGCATGGGGAGCGCAACACGTTCTGTATGATATTTTGGTGCAAAAGTTGTGCGGCGTTTTTCGTTGAAAGAGACAACGGAATGGCCGTTTCCTCGTGCTCGCCGACAGAAATCTGCGTTGGGCGTTCCCCGTTAGGCATCTTTCGCGTTGCGATACCTATCCATCCGCACGTCGAAAGGCCACGTCACGAGGCTCGAAAGACCATGTATCGTAGCTCGGTTAGGCATGTTTCGCAACGCGGTTTGGATGGTTCGGCCGCCAAAAATCTTTCTTCTTGCGCTAACTCTCTGTGCGCCAACAGGTTGCGTTATAGTGCTGAGAATGGCGTATTTCCGCCCAACGCTTCGGTCGTGGAGAAAAACCATGTAGATTTCAATATAGATTGTCGGCATAATTCAGGGTTATTTACCGAATTAACGAGACCCGGCGAAGCCCCTCCGACCCGGGGGGGGGGGGGGGGGATAATTAGTTTAAACGTTTTACGATTACCAATTTTAACGAATTTAGCTAACCCAATTTGGAAAAATTCGAAAATTAGGGAAATTCGTTGTTACG
>NZ_JAXVAE010000052.1:0-25973 GCF_037460745.1 Hallella sp.
AGCATTATAGTAAACCAGGGTAAAAACTGACAAGTGAAATCAGGAAAAGACAGTTCGCCTCCTTTTGCGTCGCGATATATGCCCAATCGCGCTGCAAAACATGAGGGTGTGTCAAAACTCATTTTTTGAAAATATGAACTTATAATTTGAAATTTGAGCATCCTAAAAGACTAAAGAAAGGGCCGTATCATTACTCAATACAGAGTTTGATACGACCCTTTTTAATATCATAGTTATAATCTGTAACTTTGAAGAGTAGTCATTTTAGTTTTGACACACCCTCATGTATCGAGGCGCGAAAGGTGCCTTTTCGCAAATCCATACGCCTATCGCTGCCTTCTAAACGGTCATTTTCCTTTTCCCCGCTCTCTATTTCGCCCGTTTTTCCGACACAACTTATTAACCAAATTTCTTCACAAGCCCAAGGTTTTGTCACTACTTCTATCATTATCGCTCGAAATCTCGGATGAGCCTTAAATCAGAAGGTTATGTCATGTGGAGAGTGTGGTTTGTAGGATGGAGAACGTATGTTTTCAGGCGTTATGCCAAGATGTGTGACATAATTGTCAGTTGTGCGACTGACAGATTTGTCACGTTGGGCGGCTCTGGCAGATGTGGCACACTTTTCGTAGAGTAAAGGGCGAGCCGAGGGCTCACATGAAAGAAACAACAAATTTAAAATACATTGCAATCATGAAAATCAAACCATTAGCAGACAGAGTGCTGGTACAGGCCGCACCAGCTGAAGAGAAAGTAGGTGGAATCATCATTCCCGACACCGCCAAAGAGAAACCCCAGCGTGGCAAGGTCATTGCCGTTGGCCAGGGTACCAAGGACGAGGCCATGGTGCTGAAGGAGGGCGATGTGGTGCTCTACGGTAAGTATGCCGGCACGGAGCTCGAGAACGAGGGTGAGAAGTATCTCATGATGCGCCAGAGCGATGTGCTCGCCGTGGTGGAAGACTAACATAGGGTGAGAGGAGGATACACCTTATTATATTATACCCAATTAAATATTAGGAACAATTATGGCAAAGATTATCAAATACAATATGGAGGCTCGCGACCTGCTGAAGCAGGGTGTCGACCAGCTCGCTAACGCAGTGAAGGTAACACTCGGCCCGAAGGGTCGTAACGTGGTTATCGAGAAGAAGTTTGGCGCACCTGTCATCACCAAGGATGGTGTGTCGGTGGCCAAGGAGGTGGAGCTCGAGGATAAGTTCGAGAACACCGGTGCTCAGCTCGTGAAGAGCGTGGCTTCGAAGACTGGCGACGACGCCGGTGACGGTACAACCACCGCTACCATTCTGACACAGGCCCTCGTGAACGAGGGCTTGAAGAACGTAACGGCTGGCGCCAACCCCATGGACCTGAAGCGCGGTATCGATAAGGCCGTGAACAAGGTGGTCGACTACATCAAGGCCAACGCTGAGGTGGTGGGCGACAATTACGACAAGATTGAGCAGGTGGCTACCGTCAGCGCCAACAACGATCCCGAGATCGGTAAGCTTCTGGCCGATGCCATGCGCAAGGTGTCGAAGGACGGCGTTATCACCGTTGAGGACAGCAAGACCCGCGACACCACCATCGGTGTGACAGAGGGTATGCAGTTTGACCGCGGTTACCTGAGCGGCTACTTCGTAACCGATACCGACAAGATGGAGTGTGTGATGGATGATCCTTACATCCTGCTCTACGATAAGAAGATCTCTAACCTCAAGGAGTTCTTGCCCATCCTGCAGCCCGCTGCAGAGAGTGGCCGTCCTTTGCTCGTCATTGCCGAGGATGTCGACTCAGAGGCACTTACCACATTGGTGGTCAACCGCTTGCGTGGTGGCTTGAAGATCTGCGCCGTCAAGGCTCCTGGCTTCGGCGACCGTCGTAAGGCCATGCTCGAGGATATCGCAGTGCTCACAGGCGGTGTGGTTATCAGCGAGGAGAAGGGCTTGAAGCTTGAGCAGGCTACGCTCGATATGCTCGGTACAGCCAAGAAGGTGACCGTCGACAAGGAGAACACCACCATCGTGGGTGGCGCTGGCAACAAGGAGAACATTCAGGATCGCGTGCAGCAGATCAAGAACGAGATTGCCAACACCAAGAGCAACTACGACAAGGAGAAGCTGCAGGAGCGTCTGGCTAAGCTCGCCGGCGGTGTGGCTGTGCTCTACGTGGGTGCCAACAGCGAGGTTGAGATGAAGGAGAAGAAGGACCGTGTGGACGACGCCCTCTGCGCTACTCGCGCTGCAACAGAGGAAGGTGTGGTTGTCGGTGGCGGTACCACTTACATCCGCGCCCAGAAGGAGCTGGCCGAGCTCAAGGGCGACAACGCCGATGAGCAGACGGGTATCAACATCGTTCGCCGTGCCCTCGAGGAGCCTCTGCGTCAGATTGTGTTCAATGCCGGCGGCGAGGGTGCCGTGGTGGTCGACAAGGTTCGTCAGGGCGAGGGCGACTATGGCTACAATGCCCGCACCGATACCTACCAGGATCTGCGTGCCGCAGGTGTCATCGACCCTGCCAAGGTGGCCCGTGTGGCTTTGGAGAATGCCGCTTCTATCGCCGGCATGTTCCTCACCACAGAGTGCCTCATCGTCGACAAGCCCGAGGAGAAGCCCGCTATGCCCGCTCCCCAGCCCGGCATGATGTAATCGGATAACTGAATGGTGGTGGCTATTTGCCACATGCACATATCAAAGAAGGGGTGCGGAACATGGGTTCTGCACCCTTTTTGCATATTTGTCATCAAAGTTTAAGGTTTTTGCAAGAAATATTTGCGAATGTGGAAAAAACTGCTTAACTTTGCACAATTGAAAGAAGATAACAGTAAAAGGGAATAACATATTTTTGATTTGTTTTAGTAGATTAGTTTTTAAGTAGTTTGTTTTTGAAAATCGGTTGTCGTGATGACATCCGATTTTTTTGTTTTTATGGCTCCTTTGAAGGTGCGGTCTCGGACACGCCTTCCCCGTTGCCGCGTGCGCCCGTTATGTTTTTTGTGGGAAAGCGTTGGCGTTTGCTTGAAAAACATTAACTTTGCATTATGAAACCAAAATTTCGCATCGACTGGAAGAAAGCCCTTGTCTTTCTTATTGTCTCAGCAGGCTTGTCTGTGATAACAGGCTCGTTCACGATGTCGCTCGGCATCTTGTTGCTCCTCTTCGTGGCCGACTATCTGTTGGCCGACTGGGCCGATACGCGCAAACGTAAGCGCGAGTGGCGTGAGTTTGAGGAAGAGTTGCGCCGTGAGCGCGAGGCCCGAGAGAAGAAGGAACGCCAATGAAAGAGCTCATCATCTTCTCGGGCGAGTTTAGCGGAGGCTCGCCGTTGCCTTTCGCCTCGGGTGGGGTGAAGGCCGGATTTCCCAGTCCCGCGCAGGACTATATGGCCGAAAGCCTCGACTTCGACAAGGATCTCATAGAGCATCCCGCCGCCACGTTCTATGCGCGTGTGGTGGGCGACTCCATGATCGACGCAGGCATCAACGAGGGCGACATCGTGGTCATCGACAAGGCGCTGGAGCCGGAGCATGGCGATATCGTTGTGGCGTTTATCGATGGCGAGTTTACGCTGAAATTCATCGACCTCAGCCATAAGGACGAAGGATACATCGAGCTCCGGCCCGCCAATAAGAAGTATAGTCCCATCCGCGTTTATTCCACCGACAATTTCAAGGTGTGGGGCGTGTTGGCATGGAGCATCAAGCCCCGCAGAGCCTCCCTGATGAACAGGCTCGCCAAATAAGTCAATCTCCCATTCACCTCACCACATCTTTATCCCCATCATGCAACAACTCGTAAAGCTTTATCAGCAATGGGCCGGAACCGAGCCCGCACACATAGAACAACTGGCCGGAGCCGGCAGCAACCGACAGTATTATCGTATCACCGCCGCCGATGGCGCTACGGTCATTGGCGTTGTGGGCACCAGTCGGGAGGAGAACCACGCCTTCGTGTACCTCGACCGACATTTCGTTCACCACAAGTTGCCTGTGCCTGCCGTGCTTGCTGTGAGCGACGATGAGATGCGCTATCTGCAAACCGACTTGGGGAGCACCTCGCTCTTCGATGCCATACGGGGTGGCAGAGAGGCTGGCGGACGCTACGACTTGGCAGAGCAGACGCTGCTCAAGCGCACCATCCGCGCCTTGCCCGACCTGCAAATTCGTGGCGCCAACGACCTCGACTGGAACCAGTGTTACCCCCAGCCCGTGTTCGACGAGGACAATGTGCTCTTCGACCTCAATTATTTCAAGTACGATTTCCTGAAACTTACAGGGCTCGATTTCCATGAGATGAAGCTCGAGGCCAGTTTCCGCCGCTTCGCCAAGGACCTAACGTCGGAGCCGTCGGAGAGCTTCATGTATCGCGATTTCCAGGCCCGCAACGTCATGCTCGACGCCGAAGGCAACCCCTTCTTCATCGATTTCCAGGGCGGTCGCAAGGGACCTTATTATTATGACCTTGCCTCGTTCCTTTGGCAAGCGTCGGCACGCTACTCGTATAAGTTGCGACGCGAGCTGGTGGCTGAGTACTACAATTCGCTCAAGCAATATGTAGAGGTGCCCTCGGTGCGCCATTTCGCCGGTCGGCTGAGCCTTTTTGTGCTCTTCCGAACGTTGCAGGTGCTTGGTGCCTACGGCTTCCGCGGACTCTATGAGCGCAAGCAGCATTTCATCGACAGCATCCCCATGGCTATGGACAACTTGCGTGACCTGCTTAGTTTGAGTGAGGACATGTTGCCCTATCCTTATCTGAGGGAGGTGCTTGCGCGCTTGGCCGACATGCCGCGCTTCGCCCACCGCGAGGAGCCCACGCGTTTGCGCGGCGACGGTTACAAGACCACCGACCACAATATTTATCCCGCCCATCCGCAAGATGGTCCAGCCACGTTCTCCAAATACGACGGCAAGGGCCCGCTTGTGGTGCGTGTCTATAGTTTCTCTTACCGCAAGGGCATTCCCGAAGACCCCTCGGACAATGGTGGTGGCTATGTTTTCGACTGCCGTTCCACCCACAACCCTGGCCGGTATGAGCCTTACAAGAAGCTCACCGGCCTCGATGAACCCGTCATTCGCTTCTTGGAGGACGACGGAGAGATATTGGATTTCCTCACCCATGTGTACGCCTTGGCCGACAAGCACGTGGAGCGCTACGTGCAACGCGGCTTCACCAGTCTGATGTTCTGCTTCGGATGCACGGGCGGCCAGCACCGTTCGGTGTATAGTGCGCAGCACCTGGCCGAGCACATCCATGAGAAGTTTGGCGTCGAGGTGCGCGTGTGCCACCGTGAGCAAGGCATAGAGCAGACCTTATCTGCGAAGAAAAAGGAAAGCTAAATCTTTGTTGATTAGAAAAGAATAATTAACTTTGCACGTATGAAGCAAGCCATGATATTCGCCGCTGGTTTGGGCACCCGCCTCAAACCCCTCACCGACACCATGCCCAAGGCGCTGGTGTGCGTGGGTGGCGAACCGCTGCTCAAGCGTGTCGTAAGCCGTTTGGGCGCGGCCGGGTTCAACCACTTGGTGGTCAATGTGCATCATTTCGCGTCGCAAATCACCAACTATCTGCAGGCCAACGACAACTTCGGCCTCGACATTCGGGTGAGCGACGAGACCGCCGGACTGCTCGATACAGGAGGCGGGTTGCGTAAGGCGCAGCCTCTCTTCGCGCCACGTTGCCCCATTCTCATCCACAATGTTGATATTCTTAGCAATGTGGACCTCGACAAGTTTTACCGTGCCGATTGGCGTGTCAACTGCCCCGATTGTGGCGTTCCGCACCTCATGGCCGGTGCCCGGCTGCTCGTCAGTTGGCGAAAGACCAAGCGTTACCTGGTCTTCAACGACCAGATGCTGCTTGTGGGATGGGTCAACATCGTTACGGGTGAGGTGAAATCGCCGTTCCCCGAGGTGCGCGCCCAACTGCAACAGCTGCGCTATCCGCTGGCCATTGGCGATGAACCGTTCGTCGTGGCTGGACATCTCCACCTCTTTGCCTTCAGTGGCATTCACGCGTTCTCGCCCACGCTCTTCCCACAAATGGTGGGATGGCCCGACAAGTTCCCCATCATGGACTTCTACCTCAAGGCTTGCGCCACAACGCCTATCATGGGTTACGTTAAGCCCGACCTGCGGCTCATGGACGTGGGAAAGATCGACACCCTGAGCGACGCCGACGATTTCGTGAGCACTTTGGTGCCCTAACGCGCGGCCGAAGCTCGTCATTCAACACGAACAACTCACACATTTTTCACAATATATGCAACAGAAGATTATCATCCTCGACTTTGGTTCACAGACCACGCAGCTCATTGGCCGTCGTGTGCGTGAGCTCGACACCTTCTGCGAGATCATGCCTTACAACAAGTTTCCGAAGGACGACCCCTCCGTCATTGGAGTCATCCTCAGCGGATCGCCCTACAGCGTTCACGACAAGGAGGCTTTCAAGGTGGACCTGAGCCAGTTTATCGGCAGAATTCCCGTGCTCGGCATTTGCTACGGCGCGCAGTACATCTCTTACGCCAACGGCGGAAAGGTGGAGGCTGCCGACTCGCGCGAGTACGGACGTGCTAACCTTGAGAAGTTCGATAAGCAAAATGCGCTCTTCAAGGGCTTCGTCGACAACTCGCAGGTTTGGATGAGCCACGGCGACACCATCACTGCCATCCCGCAGGACTATGAGTGCATCGCCTCTACGGCCAACGTGAAGTTTGCCGCATATGCCTCAACCAAGCAGCCTGTTTGGGCCGTGCAGTTCCATCCCGAAGTGTTCCACTCTTTGCAGGGAACGCAACTCCTGAAGAACTTTGTGGTCGACATCTGCGGTAGCAAGCAGGACTGGAGCGCCGACTCGTTCGTCGACACCACGGTGAATGAGCTCAAGGCGCAGCTTGGCGACGACAAGGTGATACTCGGCCTTTCGGGTGGTGTCGACTCAAGCGTGGCCGCCGTGTTGCTTCACAGAGCTATCGGAAAGAACCTCACCTGCATCTTCGTGGACCATGGAATGCTCCGCAAGAACGAGTTCCGCGATGTGATGAAAGACTACGAGGGATTGGGGCTCAACGTGATTGGCGTGGACGCTTCAGAGAAGTTCTTTGCCGACCTCGCTGGCGTTACCGACCCTGAGGAGAAGCGTAAGATCATCGGACGCGACTTCGTGGAGGTGTTCAACGCCGAGGCGAAGAAGCAAACGGGTGCCAAATGGCTCGCCCAGGGAACGATCTATCCCGACCGCATCGAGAGTCTCAACATCACCGGCAAGGTCATTAAGAGCCATCATAATGTGGGCGGACTGCCCAAGGAGATGAACCTGCAGCTCTGCGAGCCGTTGAAATGGCTGTTCAAGGACGAGGTGCGCCGCGTGGGCCGTTCGCTCGGTATGCCTGAGCATCTCATCACACGCCACCCGTTCCCGGGTCCGGGTCTTGCCGTTCGTATCCTCGGCGACATCACGCCCGAGAAGGTGCGCATCCTGCAAGATGCCGACGATATCTATATCCGCGGCCTGCGCGAGTACAAGGTGAAGCTCTCGGGCGAGGAGGCTCGTCGTGTGCTGGCTGCCGGCGTGCCCGCCGATATGCAGAATGGCGAGATTGAGGTGTCGCTCTACGACCAGATTTGGCAGGCTGGTACGGTGCTGCTCTCTACTGTTCGCTCGGTAGGAGTGATGGGCGATGAGCGTACCTATGAGCACCCCGTGGCTCTCCGTGCCGTAACATCCACCGATGCCATGACGGCCGATTGGGCCCACCTGCCTTATGACTTCATGGCCAAGGTGTCGAACGAGATCATCAATAAGGTGCGTGGCGTGAACCGCGTGTGCTACGATATCTCTTCAAAGCCGCCTTCAACAATCGAGTGGGAGTAAGCCGCTCGATGCGTTATCAATGTGATTCGACGATGAAGGTTTACACCCACTTTGGCGGCGATGATGAGGGTCGCCGCGATGAACTCATCCGAACCATCGAACATAGTGTGGAGCGCTTGTCGCTCGCTGAGCTCGAAGCGCTCTACTATGACTTGGTGGCGAAGGACTATATACGCAAGTAAGATAACAACAACCGAGCCCCTTCCCAACGAAGGGGCTTTGGTTTCTTCGCCGCTTTAGGCAAGAAGGATAACTAGGGAGTTTTTGAAAGTAAATATGCGCATGCGCTTTTGGCTCATGGTGTGGTGCCTGTTTGTGATAGGGGGCGTCCGCTGTGTGGCTGGCGACTCGCTCCAATGGCGTCATTGGGGTGGGGGTGTTGCCCTGTTGCCCGGCCGAGCCATTGTGATGGATAGTTACCAAGGCATGTGGCAGAAGGGCCGAAACAACCTGACCGCTGCCCTCGAAGTGGCATATACACCACTGCCGTCGGACAGCGATGCCTTCGCTCGCGACTTCGGTTATCCTACCATCGGCACCGGTGTGCGATACCATTTCGACCACGGGGTAACCATGCACAAGGCACAAGACCCTACGTGGGGTATGGCCCAAGAGGTGGACTACGACTCGCGGATGGGCAATGTGGTGTCGGCTTATGGCACCTTTACACGCCCCTTCTTCCGCTCACGCCACTGGATGGCCGACTATTCGATCAGTTTCGGAACGAGTTATTCGAGACGCAAATACAACAAGGAGAACAATGTCGACAACGAACTCATTGGCTCGCGGTGGCTCATCTACTTCGGCACAGGGCTGCACCTCACGTGGCGCATGGCAGAGAACTGGGGCTTACGGGCCGGCTTAGAGTATTACCACCATAGCAACGGGGCCTTGAATCGCCCCAATAAGGGAGCCAATTTTGTAGCTCCTTCGTTGGGCGTTGTTTACATGCCCTATTATAAAGAGGTTGTCGACGCAAAGTCGTGGGCACCCCGCCAACCCTTCAAGCCCTATTGGTACCTGAACCTGACGGCTTCTGTGGGCGCCAAGGCCCTTGAGGAAGACTGGAAGAAAACGCAGATGCAGACACCGCCTGGCGACCCCAACTACCAAACAGAAGATTTCAAGGTGTATACCACCTATGCCTTGTCGGCCGACGTGATGTGCCGTTACCAACGTCGTTGGGCCTCAGGAGTGGGGGTCGATGCTTTCTATAGCACTTACACATCGCACATCCGAGAGCTCGACCAGGCGGCAGGCTATCATGACAAACAGGTCACTTGGAGTGTGGGAATATCCGGAAAGCACGAGGTGTTTTGGCATCAATTGTCGCTCAGTATGGCGCTTGGCGTGTATGTTTACCGCTATGTGGGGCATACGGCGAAAGCGTTGGAAAAGCCTTATTATGAACGCATTGGCTTACATTACACCTTCAGGCGCCTGGGCGGTTTGCAGGTGGGAGCCAACGTCAAGGCCCATAAGGTCAAGGCCGACTACACAGAAGTGTCGCTCAGTTGGCCTTTCCGCCTGTAAGAAAGCCTCGAACCCACTTCCCTGTTCGTTCGTTTGGACCTACTTTGCAGGTTTTTCGAAGTGAGAAAATGAAGAGAGCCATTCCTGACCAATGAGGCAGGAATGGCTCTTATAGGTTCCATTTCATGGCACGTTTTCTCGCCATGGCAGAGCTTAAGTGATCTTACCTCTGCTCATCTGGCTTAACGAAAACGTTGAACGTTAATCGCCAATCGTTCATTAGATGTTAATCCCAATGAGCGTTTGTTTCATGCTGGTTGCGGCGGGTGCGTTGAAAGCGTAGCGAGCTATGGTGGAGCAAGAAGCCGAAAGAAACGTTGGCAAGCGTTGGATAGAATCCGCCGCGTCTAAACAATCCGCCTGTTTTGGCCTTATGCCCGATTGGGGAAGGAGGGCTGGAGAATCAAGCGCGATTGAATCCAACCCTTTTGCGAAGCCTTGTGGCATGGCAACCCACTACGTGAAGAACGTTGTGGGATGGCAATTTATTTCTTCTCCTTCATCAAATCGCGAATCTCGGCGAGCAACTTCTCCTCGGCAGAGGGCTCCGGGGCAGGTGTGGGAGCAGGCTTCTCTTGCTTTTTGTTAGCCAACTTGTTGATGCCCTTCACCAAGAGAAACACGCAGAACGCGATGATGACGAAGTCGATGAGGTTCTGGATGAAACTGCCATAATTGATGGTGGCGGCCTGCATTTCTATGCCGTCGGCAATCTTCTCAGCCGGAAGCGTTATCTTCAGGTCGGAGAAGTTGACGCCGCCGATGAGCCAACCGATAGGAGGCATGATGAGGTCGTTGACAATGCTCGACACAATCTTTCCGAAAGCGCCGCCGATGATCACACCCACGGCCATGTCGACGGCGTTACCCTTCACTGCGAACGCCTTGAATTCATTGATAAACTTTCCCATAATCAATAAGATTTAAATAATGTTTAAGTGGCTTTTGGAAAGATTTTGGAGGTAACAAGAGTCGTTGACCCCTGTCCCAGGAGTGCGCAGTCGACGTCGTGTGGGTGACCGTTCAGATTGTCATGTCGGTGTTACACTTACACGTTTCCGCACACCCGCATATACAACTCCTTGAACTCTCCGTTTCTTTTTTTAATAATTTAATACTTGATTCGTCTGCAAAATTAAAAAATCTTTGTAACTTTGCACGCGAACGGAGAGGAATTTTTACAAAAGTTTATAGCAAACTGCTGTTGAAGTTACCTCTTGTTGAAAAGCCCGAAATTTCAAACGGTAGAACAAATGCGTTCAAACCGTGGAAAGATAAGGCCCCGTTTCATTGAAAGTTATATTTTTAACAATTATAAAATACTAGTAAAATGGCAAATGTTAAAGTAGCTATTAATGGTTTCGGTCGTATCGGCCGTCTCGCATTCCGTCAGATGTTTGAGGCAGAGGGTTACGAGGTAGTTGCAATCAACGACCTCACATCTCCTAAGATGTTGGCTCACCTTCTGAAGTATGACACCGCCCAGGGTGGTTTCGCTGGCAAGTACGGCGAGGGCAAGCACACTGTTGAGGCAACTGATAACTCTATCATCGTTGATGGTAAGGAGATCACCATCTACGCTAAGCCTAACGCTGCTGAGCTTCCTTGGGGTGAGCTCGACGTTGACGTCGTTCTCGAGTGCACTGGCTTCTACACATCTAAGGAGAAGGCTTCTGCCCACCTCAAAGCTGGCGCTAAGAAGGTTGTGATCTCTGCTCCTGCAGGTAACGATCTTCCCACCATCGTTTACAATACCAACCACAAGACTCTGACAACTGCTGACACTATCATCTCTGCAGCTTCTTGCACAACAAACTGCTTGGCTCCTATGGCTGACACTCTGAACAAGTACGCCGCCATCCAGTCTGGTATCATGTCTACTATCCACGCTTACACAGGCGACCAGATGATTCTGGACGGTCCTCAGCGTAAGGGTGACCTCCGTCGTTCACGTGCAGGTGCTCAGAACATTGTTCCTAACTCAACAGGTGCTGCCAAGGCTATCGGCCTCGTTATCCCTGAGCTGAACGGTAAGCTGATCGGTTCTGCACAGCGCGTTCCGACTCCTACAGGTTCTACCACTATCCTGGTTGCTGTTGTTAAGGGCAAGGATGTTACCGTTGAGGGCATCAACGCTGCCATGAAGGCTGCTTCTAACGAGAGCTTCGGTTACAACGAGGATCCTATCGTTTCTTCTGATATCATCGGCATGCGCTTCGGCTCACTGTTCGACGCTACTCAGACCATGGTCAGCAAGATCGACGACGACACCTATCAGGTGCAGGTTGTGAGCTGGTACGACAACGAGAACTCTTACACTTCTCAGATGGTTCGCACCATCAAGTACTTCGCTGAGATGAAGTAATACCGTAAGGTTTCGAACATATCAAACCGCTCTTCCCGATAAAGGAAGAGCGGTTTTTTGTTATTATTCTTGCTCATTTGCAATAATTTAGCTACATTTGCGGCATGAAGATGATAACCATACTTGGCCCCACGGCATCGGGCAAGACAGCTGTCGCGGCACGATTGGCCCACGACATCGGTGGCGAGATTCTCTCCGCCGACTCTCGTCAGGTGTATCGGGGTATGGACATCGGCACAGGAAAAGACCTGGAGGATTATGTTGTGGAAGGGCAACTGGTGCCTTACCACCTTATAGACATTGTCGATGCGGGAACCAAATACAACCTTTTTCAGTACCAGCAGGATTTCACGGAGGCCTACAACGATATCTGCAGCCGTGGCGTTACTCCCGTTCTATGTGGCGGCACGGGCCTCTACATTGAGGCGGTGCTCAAGGGCTACGCCTTGTCGCCTGTCCCCCAGAACCCCGAGTTGCGCCAAAACCTTGAGGGAAAGACGCTTCCCGAACTGACCGCCCTGCTCGAAGATTTGAAGAAGAAGGCAGGTTCGGTGATGCACAACGTAACGGATGTGGACTCATGCCAGCGTGCCATTCGCGCCATTGAGATTGAGACCTACAACCTCGAGCATGCTACCGAACTACGGACCATGCCGCCAATCGATTCGGTGATTGTCGGTCTGAGCGTCGACCGCGACTACCGTCGCAAGAAAATCAGCGACCGTTTGGCCCGTCGCCTTGACGGAGGCATGGTCGACGAGATACGCGGATTGCTGCAAAGGGGCATTCCGCCTGAAGACCTCACATACTACGGTTTGGAATATAAATACGTCACCGAGTATGCGATCGGCAAACTAAGCTACAAGGAAATGTTCCGCCAGTTGGAGATAGCCATCCATCAGTTTGCAAAAAGGCAGATGACGTGGTTCCGCGGAATGGAGCGTCGGGGCCTCACGATCCATTGGATCGACGCCCAACAACCGACAGACAGCATCCTGGCGGACATCAAAGGTCTCATGGCCTGATGCGTTACACCTAATAAATACATGTGGCTCGCCTGTGTTGGGGAGCCGGAAGAGATACAATTATGGAAGATAATCGTTGGGGAATCATTTATTGTCCGAAGTCGGGAATCTTCGGAGGCTCAGCCAAGCGGTGGGCCAAGATAGAGGCGTGCCTGAAGGAAAACGGCATATCCTACGACCATGTCACGAGTGAGAACATGGCCAGTGTGGAGCGCCTGGTGAAGATGTTTGTCAACAACGGCTACCACACCATTGTCATTGTGGGTGGCGACAGCGCGTTGAACGACGCCATCAACTGCCTCATGTGTCATGAGAAGCGCGTGCGCGACACGGTGGCCTTGGGCATCATACCCAATGGCCTGATGAACGATTTCGCACATTTCTGGGAGTTCGACGAGGACAATTACGAGCAAACCATCAAGTGGTTGAAGGAACGCCGTGTGCGTAAGATCGACCTGGGCTGCATTCGTTACACCAACCGCAAGGGTGAGGCGTGCCGTCGCTACTTCCTCAACTGCATCAATGTGGGCCTTATCGCTGCCATCATGAACCTGCGCCGTCAGACGCGTCACCTCTTCGGCTCACGCTCGTTGTCGTTCCTGTTCTCGTTTGTCCTGATGATTTTCCAGCGGCTCGACTACCGCATGAAAATCAAGATCAACACCGATCGCATAGACCGTCGTGTGATGACGATGTGCGTGGGCAACGCCACGGGCTATGGACAAACGCCTAACGCCGTGCCCTACAATGGCTTGCTCGATGTGTCGGTGGTGTATCATCCGGGCGTAACCCAACTCTTCGAGGGCATCTACCTGTTCCTCAAGGGCAAGATACTCAACCACCACTCAGTGCACCCGTACCGCACCCGCGAGGTGGTAGTGGAGCAAGCCGAGCATGCCCTCGTGGGCATCGACGGACGATTGATGCACACCCCCGTCGGTCCGTTTAAGATAACGGTGGAGCAGGAGGTCATCAATTTCCTCATTCCCGATTGATTTCACCTCATTTTGTAGACGTGTCCCAAGCGGCAAACGGCTTACCGCAACGCCCCGTGCTGTCGTGGGCGCGCTTTTAGGTTGCCTTTCCAATCGCTTGATATAGGTGCAAGAATGATTTTGTGATGCCAAATCGTTCTTGCGCTTTCTTTTTGTGGACCATTGGGTAAAAGGCTAACGCCACCGCCCTTTTTGCCGTTTGGGAACAACATAAGCAGCGCCATAGCTTACGTAAGATGGTTGAAAATAGACAACAAACTATAGTGAAAACTACACATTTCTTTTCGATGAGCAAACGATGAGGCGGAAATACGCGATTCTCGTTGTGCTTATGTATTCGCCTGACATTCAGACGGTTATCGTTTGAGTGGCCCGTTTCGGGTTCCCGATTCCGTATTTTGTGTTGCGATACATGCCTTTTCCTATGGCGAAAGATGCCTTTTCGAGCCTCGAAACATGCCCGATCGCAGTGCGAAACATGCCCGATCGCACCTCGATACATGGCTTTTCGCAAAGGCGAAGCCCTTTTTCGAGTCTTCCATAGCTTGAAAATGGCTATTTCGTGCTCTATTTCACCCGAAAATCCAGCACAACTTTTTAACCAAAAACCCTTACAGGTATCAAATTTCCCCAACGTGTGTCAACCGTTGGAAAGCCGCATGTTGGTCAGCGATTTCGTCCTCTTAAAATGCGGTGAGATAAGCATCTGTTTACCCGAGCCCTATATTTTTATTCAAAATAACTCGTGTTTTACTTTGCACTTTGTAATAATTTTAATAACTTTGAACACAAAAGGAGGCTTGGAGCCCGCTTTCATAAGCTCGCACCTTACCTAATGAATTTATCTAAAACAATATAAAAGCCTTAATTGAGAACTATGAGTTATCTTAGATTCGAAAGAGCGCTGATGACCAACTTGCAAGACTCGTTGGGGAAGGAAATTCTCCGTACGAATCGGTCGGGTGCTTACTCATGCTCCACGATTGTAGACTGCAACACGCGCAAATACCACGGATTGCTCGTTGTTCCAGTCCCCAGTTTAGACGATGAGAACCACGTTCTTCTGTCGTCGCTCGACTGTTCAGTCATACAGCATGGAGCAGAGTTCAACCTTGGCCTGCATAAGTATCAGGGCAACAATTTCAGTCCTAATGGTCACAAGTATATCCGTGAGTTTGATTGTGACAAAGTGCCCACAACCATTTACCGTGTGGGAGGAGTCGTTTTAAGAAAGGAAGTTGTCTTCCAGCATTTTGAAGACCGCATCTTGATTCGCTATACCCTCGACGACGCTCACTCGGCCACTACGCTTCGTTTCCGTCCCTTCCTCGCTTTCCGCAGTGTGCGCCAGTTTACGCACGAGAACGCAGTGGCAAGTCGCGCCTATAGCGAGGTCGACAATGGTATCAAGACGTGCATGTATGCCGGTTATCCCGACCTGTTCATGCAGTTCTCCAAGAAAAACGAATTTGTGTTCCAGCCCGACTGGTACCGTGGCATAGAGTATCCGAAGGAGCAGGAGCGCGGTTACGCCTCTAACGAGGATCTGTACGCTCCCGGTTATTTCGAGATGTCGATCCGCAAGGGCGAGAGCATCGTTTTCGCCGCCTCTACGTCGGCTTCGAAGACCAGTGGGCTGAAGAAACTTTTCCAGGAGGAAGTGGATGAGCGCTCGCCCCGCGACAATTTCTTCCATTGCTTGGTCAATGCCGCCCACCAGTTCCATGTGGAGGACAAGAACGGCGACGCGTATATCCTTGCCGGTTATCCTTGGTTCAAGCCTCGTGCGCGCGATACCTTTATCTCATTGCCCGGTCTGACGCTGTCGATCGAGGAGTATGAGTTCTTCGAGGCCGCCATGAAGACCGCCGAGAAGGGTTTGCGCGAGTTTATGGAGCAGAAGCCCCTCACGGTGAAGCTCTACGAGATTGAGCATCCCGACGTGCCGCTGTGGGCCATTTGGGCCATTCAGCAATATGCCAAGGAGGCAGGCGTCGACAAGTGCCTGGAGAAATACGGACAGCTCGTTTGGGACATTCTCCATTTCATCAAGGAACAGCAACATCCCAACCTCACCCTTGAGGACAATGGCCTCGTGAAAACCGATGGCAAGCAGCAGGCTGTTACCTGGATGAACTCAACCGCCAACGGACGCCCCATCGTGCCGCGCTCAGGTTTCGTGGTGGAGATCAACGCCCTGTGGTACAACGCCCTGATGTTTGGCGCCGAGCTGGCAAGCAAGGCTGGCAAGCAAGCCGAGGCCGACCGCATGGAGAAAGTGGCCGCGCAGGCCAAGGAGTCGTTCGTGGCTACCTTCGTCAACCCGTTCGGCTATCTCTACGACTATGTGGAGGGCGACCTTCGTGAGCAGAGCGTTCGCCCGAACATGATATTCCCCGTGGCGTTCGATTATTCGCCACTCGATAACGCACAGAAGAAGAGCATCATCGACTTCTGCACCCGTGAGTTGCTCACGCCCAAGGGCATGCGCTCGCTCTCGCCGAAGAGCGGCGGCTACAACCCCATGTACGTCGGACCGCAGACACAGCGTGACTATGCCTATCATCAAGGCACAGCGTGGCCTTGGCTCTTCGGCTTCTACATGGAGGCCAGCATGAAACTCTACAAGCGTACGCGCCTGAGCTTCATAGAGCGACAGATGGTAGGCTACGAGGAGGAGATGATGTACCACTGCCTGGGCACGCTCCCCGAGCTGTTCGACGGCAACCCGCCTTTCCACGGACGTGGCGCCATCTCGTTCGCCATGAACGTTGCTGAGATTCTGCGTGCATTGGAACAACTCGAAAAGTATAAATATTAATCATAAGGAGGACACGTCTATGAAAGTCTTAATGTTTGGATGGGAATATCCTCCTCATGTGTATGGAGGTTTAGCCACAGCCAATTTTGGTATATCTGAGGGTCTTCACGCACAGGGCGACGTCGACATAACGCTCTGCTTGCCTAAGCCATGGGGCGACGAGGACCGCACCTACGCGCGCATCGTTCCTATGAACTGTGTGCCCATCGCTTACCGCGATGTCAACTTCGACTACGTAAGCAGTAGGGTGGGCAACCTCATGGATCCCCACGATTATTACAGATACCGCGACCATATCTATGCCGACTTCAACTTTATGCATGTCAACGACTTGGGTTGCATGGAGTTTGCAGGCGGTTACCCGGGCAATCTGCACGAGGAAATCAACAATTATTCGATCATTGCCGGTGTGGTGGCGCGTAGCGAGGAGTTCGACATCATCCACGCCCACGACTGGCTCACCTATCCCGCAGGCATCCACGCCAAGCAGGTGAGCGGCAAGCCGCTGTGTATCCACGTGCACGCCACCGACTACGACCGTAGCCGCGGCCATGTGAACCCCACCGTCTATTCCATCGAGAAGGACGGCATGGACCATGCCGATTGCATCATGTGTGTGTCTGACCTGACACGCAACACGGTCATCAACCAGTATCATCAGGATCCGCGCAAGGTGTTCACGGTGCACAATGCCGTTTATCCGCTCAACGATGAGTATAACGCCATTCCCCGCCCCGACCACACCAACAAGGAGAAGGTGGTAACCTTCCTCGGTCGACTGACCATGCAGAAGGGCCCCGAGTATTTCGTTGAGGCCGCCAATATGGTGCTCCACCGCACACGCAACATCCGTTTCTGCATGGCGGGATCGGGCGACATGATGGACCAGATGATCTACCTGGCCGCTGAGCGCGGCATTGCCGACCGCTTCCACTTCCCCGGATTCATGCGTGGCAAGCAGGTGTACGAGTGCCTGAAAGACTCTGATGTGTATGTCATGCCTTCAGTGTCGGAGCCGTTTGGCATCTCGCCGCTCGAGGCCATGCAGTGTGGCACGCCTACCATCATATCGAAGCAGAGCGGTTGCGCTGAGATCTTGAACAACTGTATCAAGGTGGACTACTGGGACATCCACGCCTTAGCCGACTCCATCTATAGCATCTGCCACAACGACAGCCTGTTCCACTACCTGCAAGAGGAGGGAAAACGCGAGGTCGACCAGATTACCTGGGAGAAGGTGGGACGCTGGATACGCGAGCTCTACATGCGCACGATGCATTGGATTTGATAAGCCTGGCGTCATCGCTCATCAACAACGATACAACAATTATTAACCTTCATCATTAATCATACAAACGTCTCCGAACCGTTTCGGCCCTTAACCGGTTGCGACGACGGAGCGTAAATCTCAAAAAGAACAATGAAAAAAATCTGCTTATATTTTGAGATACATCAGATCGTCCATCTGAAACGTTACCGTTTCTTTGATATCGGTACCGACCATTATTATTACGACGACTACGAGAACGAGCGTAGCGTTAACGACACCGTGGAGCGCTCGTACATGCCCGCCCTCAACACCATCGGCAAGATGATCGAGGAGAACGGCGATTTCTTCAAGGTGGCGTTCTCGCTGTCGGGCGTAGGCATTGAGCAGCTTGAGGTGCATGCACCTCAGGTGCTCGAGAAGTTGCAGGAGCTCAACCAAACGGCTTGCGTGGAGTTTCTCGCCGAGCCTTACTCTCATGGCTTGAGCTCGCTCAAGGATGAGGAGTGCTTCGCTGCCGAGGTGAAGAAGCAGTGTAAGAAGATTAAGGAATATTTTGGCAAGAAGCCTACCGTGCTGCGCAACTCTTCGCTTATCTACAGCGACGATATTGGTATGCAGGCAGCCCAGATGGGCTTCAAGGGCATGCTTACCGAGGGTGCCAAGCATGTGCTGGGATGGAAGAGCCCCCACTATGTTTACCATTGCCCCATGGCTCCCAACCTCAAGCTTCTGTTGCGCGACATCACGCTCAGCGACGACATCAGCCTGCGTTTCAGCAACACCAGTTGGGAGGGTTATCCGCTCTTCGCTGACAACTACATCGGTCGCATCGCTGAGATGCCCGAGGAGGAGCAGGTGGTCAACATCTTCATGGAGCTGTCGGCACTGGGCATTGCTCAGCCGTTGAGCTCTAATATCCTCGACTTCATCCATGCCCTTCCTGTCTGCGCCAAGCAGAAGGGGGTAGCCTTCGCCACACCGTCGGAGGTGTTCGACTCAACAAACAGTGTGGGCGAGCTGTGCGTGCCCGATACGCTTTCGTGGATGGACGAGGAGCGCGACGTCAGCTGCTGGCTGGGCAACCCCATGCAGCGTGAGGCTTTCGAGAAGCTTTACAGCGTGGCTGAGCGTGTGCGCATCGCCAACGACCCGCGTATCAATGTCGATTGGGATTACCTACAGGCAAGCAACAACTTCCGTTTCATGACCACAAAGCCTTCTAACGTGGGATTGGACCGTGGCATCTACAGCAGTCCGTTCGATGCTTTCACCAACTATATGAATATCTTGGGCGACTTCATCACGCGTGTCAACGACCTCTATCCACCTGAGATCGACAACGATCAGCTCAACTCGCTGCTCACCACCATCAAGAATGAGGGCGACGAGATCATGATGAAGGACCAGGAAATTCAGCGCCTGCAGGCCAAGATCGAGAAGATTGAGGCTGAGAACGATAAGTTGCGCGAGAAGTATGAGGGCAAGGAGGCTGACGCCCCTGCCAAGAAGACTGCCGCCAAGAAGGAACCTGCCAAGAAGGCTCCCGGCAAGCGCGCTCCGCGCAAGAAGGCTGAGCAGAAGGCCGACGAAGCCCTGTAAGGCTTCTCACCCTTAGTCAGTTCATAGTTTTACAATCATAGGCAAGCCCCGGACGAGGTCGGATCACTCCGATTTCGGCTGGGGCTTTATTGTTTTTTGTCTCATGGGTATGTGGCTTCCTCCATGGGCTTGGGTCATCTGAGTAAGGCGGATCTATCCCAAATCGGTCATTAGATTTTAATTCTTGTTAGCGTTTGTTTCGAGCAGGTTGCGACAGGCGCGGTGAAGCCATAGCGGGCTATGGCGAAACGCGACTGGAAGCAAGATGCCGAAAGAAACGCTGACAAGAGTTGAAAAGAAGCTATAAGATCCTACCCTTTCGCCTGTTTCGGTCTAATGACCGATTTGGGTTTATTTCTTTTGTTTTACGATAGGGTATGTATGTCCTGTGCTTTGGGCATATTGGGGCTGTTGCCTTTACTTCATTTTTGCCATAACTTGGCGCCACGCCGATTTGATGGCGGGCGACATGGGGTTGCGGGCAACGAGTTCCAGGGTTCGCTTTAGTTCATCCAACAGTTCCGGCCAATAGCGCATTTGCAGGTAGGCGAGCTTTATGCATTGGCTTCGAATGGCGTAGGGTTGGCGCGCGTCGGTCAGGTGGTCTAAGCAATAGTCGATGAAGTCGGTGCGCACTTGCGATTCCTCGAATGGCTGGCGCAGAAGTAGGCTGAGCGTTAGGCGAAGCATTGTGGCATCGCTTGTTGTGAGGCTGCGATCGATGAGCTCGTGGTGCTTGGCGTAGAGCCATTCGTTGTCGGCCTTGGCAAAGTGTTGGAATAGCCAAAGGGCGTTGGTTGCCACGCGACGATCGGTGTCGTTGGTCAACGCGTACAGCTCCTCCTTGAACCGATGGTTGTGATCGCCTTGTGTGATACGACACATCTCTTGTATGTCGTCTTTCGTGAGGCGTACAGTGAGCCGGGGGCGTAGCGTTGTCAGGGAAGGTTCGTCTTGTTGGGCCATGGGACTTAATGCGTTTGTTAGGGTTGATGGTTCATAGCCTGAAAGCGTTGCAACACATCGCATCTTCGTGCGTACTCGTCAATCCGTTCGGGGTGATTTGTGGCGTAATCGTTGAGTTCTGCAAGTGCCTTGTATTGTGCCGACTCGGGCCGATAGTTCATCACCTCGTTCCAATCCTTGTCGTATGTGATGCTTATCCACGAGTTGCCAGGAATATAGGCGTTGACGAAGGCGAGGGCATACAGCGTGCGGTAACGCATCTGCTCGTCTTGGCTATGCTTGCAAAGGTTCAGGTGTTCGATGGCCTGCTTGGCATAGTCGAGCTCCCATGAGCGGGCGCTGTCGCTCACGCTCTTGTAATGGTGGGTGATCCACCAGCAGTCTCCGTAGCACGATGCTTGGAAATAGCGCACGGCCAACTGGTATGAAAGCTCCTCAAGCGGTTGGCCTTGGCGTGTCAGGGCATGCTGGCTTTGCAACCGCATCATCTCTTTGCAAAACTCAAGTTTTTTGTTTGTGGTTACCTCATGATACTCATTGTCGGGCGAATAGTATTCGTTGCTGTTGTAATGGATGGGCTGTCGCTTGAACCATCGCACCACATCATAGTTGGTTTGGGCCTCGTAGATGCTGATCGGTTGGTTCGACATAAACTCCGTGGAGAGCTTCTCAAGGTATGGGATGGCCTTGGCAAACGCCCCCTCAGCCATGTATTTGGTACCGATAAGGTCGTTGAAATACTGGTCGTCCTTGAAGACGCGCGCCACGGTGTAGCGCTCCAGGGCGTTGTTGGGCGTGGAGGTGACAAAACGATAATATCCCACCAGTTGGTCGGTTTTCATAGAATCCATCTGGCAGAACACCTCATCCCAAGGGCTGTGCCTCATGTATTGGTATTTGCTGTAACCCTTTTGCTCTTCGCGCTTGTAAGCCATGGCGTAATAGGCGCTTTCCTCTTGGCGCATCATGTCGCACAAGGCCAAGGCCATGTAGGGCTTTCCCGCTTTGGCGAAGAGCGGCTCCAATCCCTTGTGCACCACCCGGTCCTTCACGTCGGTGTAGTGGTTGTCGTATGCCATGGTGCTGCGCTCAGCCTTGATCATGCCGTCTAACCATCGCATCTCGCCCAGGAGATATGTTGTGTAGGCATCGTCCAAGCGAGCGCTTCGTGTGGTAACCAGCAGGCGTATGGCCCTGGCGTTGTCGGTCATGCGCTGGGTGCCAGCCGCGTTAAGGGCCTGTTCCGTCTCTTCCATGGCTTGTTGCTGGTTGCCCAACAGGTAATCGGTCATGCCTGCTGCTGTCCACCAAAGGCAGGGCGTGGCGCTCTTGCCTTGCTTGGCCACTATTTTGGCAAACTCCACAAACGCCAATGCCTCATTGCGGAATATGCATTTCGCGTCGATCTCGTTCAGCCATTCACAGTCGTCGCTGTTCTTTGGTTTCTGGTCGAGCGTCTCCTGCACGTTGTTAACGAAGTCTTGCACGAGGTAGTTGAGCGCTGGCGAGTTGGGGTTTTGCGCATAGACGCTCTTGATGCCCGCCAAATTACGGTAGTTGCCCATCACCCTTTTAATCGAGTTCATGTCGTTGGTCAAGGCATATTGGTCGCATGCTTCCAGACGTTTGCCGCTTTTGTAGAGCGTCCGGGCGTAGATGTTTTGCATGGCCTCGCGCCAGCACGATTTGCCAAAGCGTTTGACATGTTGGTTCCATAGGTTCGCATTGGCCAAGTCGTAGCCCAAAATCATGTTGGCGCGCATCTGCAGCAAGGTGTATTGTTGTCGCAGTTGGGTGCCATGATACGCCTTGGCCGCATTGAGGATGGCCAGCGCTTTCTGCTTGCGTGTGGCCAACTGCTCCTTGGTGGGATAGCTCCAACGGTCGACGGTGAAGAGGTCGCACACATCGATGTATCGGTTGAGCAACTTCAGGTAGGCTGCCATGGCCTGGTCGCCCTTGGCCTGCGCCACCTTGAGCACCTCGCTACGGTGGTTGTTGTAGAACGTGTAGCCTGTGCGATCGTAGTCGTCGGCCGCTATGCGCCCTTTGCAATAGTCGATCCAATATTGGTTGATGTAGGCAAGATATGCCGGTCCATCCATTGCGTCGCGCCGAAACACGCTAAACATATACTTGTTGTGCGTGGGACCCTCCGACACACAAGCCTGTATGTTACCTGTTGGAAGAACGGCCAGCAGAACGGCCGCGATGATAAATTTCCTCATAGTTGTTTGTGTTAAACCGTTTAAGATTGTTGTTGTTGAGGTCGAAAACGATGATCTCGTCGTTGGCGTCCGACCGTCGTTTCTCCACCGCCCGAACGACCTCCCTGATGTCGTCCATTGTGGGTTGGCGCAGGCAGACGCTGTCGGTTGGCAGTTGCGGATAGTCGTCGTCGCTATGGAGGATGCCCACAAACTGCCTTCCGCGGAAGAGAACGCGCCATGCGAACACCGGATAGGCGGTGGATAGCGGCAACTTATAATCGTTGAGGCGGCTCAGGTAGGGTGCTGCGTCGCGCATGTTGAGGATGGGCTTGTGGCAATCGGGGTTGGTCACGTTGCCCGTGTTGTACATCATGAGCACCCCGCGGTCGGCGGGAGGTGGTGCCTGCGACAGTTGATGCAGCCTTATGGTGGACGACAAGCGCATGTTGTGGCTGTGGCATAGCCGGAGCATCTCCGCCATAAAGAGGTTGTAAGCGTGCCGTGTGGAGGCGGTCCAGTCGCAGTCTATCTGCATTTCCTTTACGCCCTCCACGTCGTTTGTGGCATTCATCTGCTTCACTCGCTCTACGATTCGCTGGGCCAATAGCCTGTTGTCGCCGCGCAAACACTCAGGCATGACAAACACCGTAGGCACGATTTCCACATCGTTGGGGGGCGGTGTAAGAAAGCGAAGGGTAGCGTTGGGCATGGGCTGACCGCTCCTGTCGGCCACCACATCGAAGTATCTCACATACATTCGGCTGATGTCGTGGCGGGTCAGGAAGTTGCGCTTGGCGCTGTCGATGTCGAACTGTGTGGCCCAATAGTAAACTGCGCGAACGCTTGGCCGCTTTCCGCTCTTATGGCTGCAGGCCGAAAAGAGTAGGAGTGTGGCCCATAGCCCAAGGAATAGGATTGTTGTCTTTCGCATAATGCTTTGCCTTGATGTTATGCGGTGGGTGCTAAGCCACCGTTGGCGCACCTGTTTGCTTGCCTGTTATGTAGCAATGGGTGTCGGGGTGGTTGTGGTTTCTTCATCTCTTGGCAACTTGTGGGTTTATGGAATATAACTAATTTTGTTTCAGTTGACAAAGTTATTGAAGTTTGGCGTCTTGCGCAATACCGAAATACAGATAATTTGTTTTTATACTGATAATTAACAGTTTTTTATGTAAAAAGCATTAGGTCACACTAAAAGTCTATTCGACCTAACGCTTTATTTTTCTTCTTTCTTTCCTCAATCTGATTCGAAATCCAGACCACAGACACCAAACTTGGCAAGAGTGCTGCATTCCGTGAGAGTCAGAAGGTTGTAGATTGCTGATATCGAGAGTCCCTCTCAGCAGACCGCCGTTCCAGTTGCTGAACTCTTACTTTAGATTGTTACGGATTTTTATACAGTTTTACTTGTGGCCACATCTGTGCCCCATTCATTGGGCAGCGCGACCCTTGGTTTTCGCAGCCCACGAGCTCAACGGACATTCTACTGACCTAAAATATAAATAGGTAACAATCCATGCAAACGTCAGCGCCAAGGGCCATTGAACCCACTTTACCATCAAATCGCAAATTCATAGAAAATTAACATCCAAGTATAGGCCGCTTATCATTATTCTTTGTATCTTTGCATAACAAAAGGCAATATCTAATAATTATTTAATGCTTATGAAGAAAGTTTTACGCATGACACTGGTGCTCATCATGGCACTGGTAGCCAATGTTGCCATGGCTCAAAAGGTGGTGACATTCAAAGCGGGTACCGACAAGGGTACTCAGGGTACCGTATCCGTGGCAGACAGTGTTGCGAAGGATGGCATTAGCATCTCTTGTGACAAAGGTGCTTTTGCAGCCAAGCAGTATCGTTTGGGACAGGGGTCAAAAACCACTTTTTCAACAACAACAGGTACCATTACACAGATTGTATTCAACTGCACAGCGAGTGCTGATGCAGAGAAATACGGTCCCAACTGCATCGGAGCAGCTACTGGCAAGTATACCTATGAAGGCATGACAGGCACCTGGACTGGCGCTGCCACGAAAGTGGAGTTTACCGCAAAGGCTCAGCTTCGCGCCAAGTCTATCGAGGTGACCATCGCTCTTGGCGGCGACTTCGTGGCCACTCCTGTCATCTCAGGTGATGCTATCTTCGCCGAGACAACCACAGTGACCATCACGGCTGGCGAGGGTGCCACCATCAAGTACACCATCAATGGCGACGATCCCACCGACGACCGTGGCGAGGTGCTCAACTACACCGCTCCTTTCACCATCAACCAAACTACCACCGTGCAGGCTGTGGCTTACAAGGGCAACAAGGCCAGCGAAGTTGCCACTAAGACCTTCCTGAAAAAGGCACTCAATGGTGAGGGCACAATGGAGAAGCCTTACAACGTGGAGGATGTGATCGCTCTGCAGAAGGCTGGCGTAGCTCCCGCCAAGAACGTGTATGTGGCAGGTATCGTGTCGCAGCCCGCCGAGGCCATTTCGCAGTACAACGACATCAACTTCTACATCTCTGACGACGGCAACACCGGAAATGAGATCATGGCTTACAACAGCAAGTACTTCAAGGAGGCCAACTACACCGACATGAAGCAGGTTCCCGCCAAGGGCGACAAGGTGGTGCTCTGCGGTAAGATCATCGAGTTCAACAACATCGTGGAGTTGGGTCGTGGCAACTACCTCGTTTCGCTCAACGGCAAGACCGAGGGCGAGGCTCAGGAGGACACGCTGACCTTCACCGCCTCTGAGGCTCTGGCAGCACTCGCTGCCGACAAGCAGCCCCAGGGTGTTTGCTACATCACGGGTATCATCTGCGAGGAGGTCGACACCACAGGCATTGCCCAGTTTGGCAACCTCACTTACAAGATCTCTGACGACGGCACAGCCGCCAACTCACTTATCGTGTTCCGCAGCAAGAGCTTCGATGGCGCCAAGTACACCAAGGACTTCTATCTGAAGAAGGGCGACCAGGTGAAGATCTTGGGCCAGCTCATCAACTACGTCAAGGAGGGTACCACCGAAAAGACTCCCGAGGTGCAGGCCAACAGCAAGCTGATCTCTGTCAACGGCCACACCACTGGTGTGCCCCACGTGACCATCGACAAGATGAACGCCAACGCTCCCATGTACAACCTCGCCGGCCAGCGCGTCAGCAAGAACTACAAGGGTGTAGTGATTCAGAACGGCAAGAAGTTCTTCAACAAGTAAACCCCATGGCTCGCGCTGACGGCCAAGCCGCCAACGCCACACCATAACACCAACAAAGGGGGTGTGTCAAAATTCACACCCTCTTTTAAAATATCACAAAGCCCGAACT
>NZ_JAXVAE010000053.1:0-1516 GCF_037460745.1 Hallella sp.
TAAATATCAAATATATAACTATAGTTAAGCGATTAATATCGCATCACTAGTAACCAAATATATTTAATGTTTAACTAAAAATTTCAGGAGGACAAAACTATGAGTATTCGTTATCGCAAGTATCAGGAGAAGCGCGAAGGCAACAAGAACTACGGCAAGTGGTATGGCCGCGCCGTGCATCTCAACAACGTGAGCACCAAGGAGCTGGCCGAGGAGATCGCACACGCCACCACCGCCACCTACGCCGACACGCTCGCCGTGCTCAACGAGCTATCCGTGGCCCTGCGACGCCACCTGCTCAACTCCGACCGCGTGGAGATTGAGGGACTCGGAGCCTTCAAGGTGGGCATCAGGACCGTGGCGGCAGCCACCTCGGCCGACTTCGGCGCGCAGAACGTCAAGGGCTACAAGGTGCTCTACCAGCCCTTCAAGCGCTTCGTGGGCAACGGACAGGTCACCGACAAGAACCGCCGCGCCGGCAGCTACGTGATGTATCTGCTTGAGGGCGTGACCGCCAAGGAGGCGCCCAAGAACGTCGTGGTCGACTCGAAGGACGTTTCCGACCCCAAGGTGTAGCGCCCAGAGCCGTGAGCAAGTCATCGAAGTAGAGAGCAAGCCATCGAAGTAATGAACCAACAAACCAACAGGAGCCATGAACAAGGACAAGTGGAAGACCCTGCTCAACCTCATCGTGACCATCCTCACCGCCATAGCAGCCACGCTCACCACGCAGAGCTGCATGGGGGTGTAGGGGGAAGCGGAGGAGTCGAAGAGCCAAAGGGCCGAAGAGCCGAAGAGCCGAAGCGACATCGCCGAGCCTACATAGTTTGATTTTAGTTGCCAATACGTTCTCGTCAGAGAGCCCATGAGGAAACGCCGGTTGCAGCGATTGCAATCGGCGCTTTTTTTTGATTCATCACCCCGAATGGCTTTCTCTTTTTAGCCTCAGACGGCGTCTGCGCGCATCAGCGGGATCTGTGGGAGAATAAAAAAACGCGCCTTGTTACATTGTTTCATGTTACATGTTACAATAAGGTGGTTCCACATGTCGCATCCGCCATTTATCGGGTGCCCACCGCCTACGGCGATGGCCTCAGGGGTCTACAGAACACAGATATCACCGATGCGCACGGATCCATCATCACGGATCTTTTAATTCTTTCTTTTTTGATGGCCCTCTGGGCCTACGGATCTTAAACGGATTTTTCGCATGTCAAGATCGTGTGACGTTCTGTTCGTCCCTGTCAACCCAAGGCGGGCTGAAGTCCAAGAATGCGCATAGCCCTGTCAACCCAAGGCGGGCTGAAAGCCCAATGGCCTCCATAGCCCAGGGCTATGAACTTCTGCCCCTTCTGCGTGCCCGTTCTGACTTCCACACATACAACTCTCCGCCTGCGAAAAATCTGTGCCATCTGCCGCGCCAAAGGCGCGATCTGTGGAAGCCCATCACCCCGAACGGCATCTGCTTTCTATGTTAAAATCCAAATATTTTGACCATTATTTTTAATTTATGCTG
>NZ_JAXVAE010000054.1:0-27012 GCF_037460745.1 Hallella sp.
TCGTAATTCATTGGATATTTAGAAAATTATCGTATCTTTGTCCCCGAATTAAGGCGTTCTTTGTATATTGCAAAATACAGAAACGGGCAGAAGTCCGCTCGTTTCCATATTGTTACCTGTATAATATAGGTAAACGCCCAAATTCTTGATTTTCAATCAAAGTCCAATTTAGAGCGAGTTAGTTTTCTTATTTAACATTTATGCGACTGCGTCGCATTCTTCTGCAAACTTAGAGGGAAATTCGTTGTTGCGCCGTCTGAGGCTAAAAGGAAAAAGACATTCGTTGTAAAAGCGGCAAAGCCAATGGAGGCCTATGCAACCCGCAGAACCATCCAACATCCAACATTAGAAAACGTAAAATGCTTTGGTTAGGTCATGGTACCATTCGCTGCGCTGGCCATCGGCAGCCATCAAACAATGTTCCGTGCGCTCAAAGCGACGGGAGGTGTCTTTCGAGAAAGCGAGCAACTGGCGCTTAAAAGGCTTGCGATCGGTGGTCTTGATCATAGCCTGTCGGCACATTCTAAACCCTGACAAATAAGCCGTTTCAGTAAACCGCTCAACCACTTCTGTAGGAAGAACAACGCTCAGCACCCCCTCGTGCGTCAAGTGGCGTTTGGCAAACGCAAGGATGTCGGCAAACGACAGGTCGACATCATGACGCGCCAGCGTACGTTGCGAATTGGGAGTCTTCAAACTGTCAATAAAAAACGGAGGATTGCTTACCATGCAATCGTAAGGCTCGCCGGGCTCCCACTCTTGCAACCTCACATGATGGATGGCCACCTGGGCGAAAGCGTGGGCGTTCTCGGCAGCCTGGCAGGCGGCCTGCCCGTCGGCCTCCACACCCTCCACAACACTATCGGGAAACCGCTGGGCCATCATGAGCGCAACGACACCCGTGCCGGCGCCAATGTCGAGGATGCGGCGACCACCCTCAGCCCATGCGCCCAGCAACACGCCATCGGTGCCCACCTTCATGGCACAACGGTCTTGGCGAACATCAAACTGACGGAACGAAAAAACATCTTTCGGCATAGTTGTAAACCTTACTTTTTCATGTTTTAACGTATTTTCTACATATTTATTGTGCTCGCTCGGCAGTTGACACGATATTTTAGCAACACACCTTCTATAATGTGCCCAAAAATTAGTAACTTTGCACGCTAAATGTAACGTAGAAAGAAAAAAGCATTTTTATAGAGTAAGCAAATGGATAAAAATCAAAATACGTCTATACAGATGTTCGCCGACTATGAAGGCGACATCAGCACCCTCTTAGAGTCGAACGCCCCGGAGGAACTGCCCGTGCTCGCCACGCGCAACATGGTGGTGTTCCCCGGAGTGCTCGTGCCCATTTTCATCGGAAGGAAGGCGAGCGTCAGTCTCATACGCAAGTTATCGAAATCGGAAGACCCCATTTGCGCCATCTTCTCACAAAAAGACGCAGAGGTCGACGCACCCAAGCAGAAAGACCTCTACCCCATGGGCGTCTACGCCCACTTGGTGCGCGTTATCGACATGCCTGGCAGCGAGAACATCACGGCCATCTTCCAAGCCCACGGGCGTTGCAGGCTTGAGAGCATCACAGCCACACGCCCCTACCTAAAGGGCACGGCCACACCCGTTTCCGACGTCGTGCCCGACGTGCTCGGCGAGGAGCTGAGGGCCATCGTGGAGGACGTGAGAACCACCACCACACACCTCATCAAGAGCAACGACGACATACCCAACGAGACGCTGATGACGCTGAAGAACATCTCCAACGAGATGATGCTCATCAACTTCCTCTGCACCAGCCTGCCCTTTGACCCGAAGGAAAAGATGGAGCTGCTCATGACCGACGACATGGAGGAACGCGCCATCGGACTGCTGAAGCTCGAAAACCGCGACATACAGTTGCAGGAACTAAAAAACCAGATTCGCAAGAAGACCCACGAGGACCTCGACGAGCAGCAACGCGAGTACTTCCTGCATCAGCAGATGAAGAACATCAAGGAGGAACTGGGAGGCGACGAGAAATCGCCCGAGAAGAAAGAACTGCTCGAAAAGTCGAAAAACAAGAAATGGCCCGAGGAGATTGCCAAGACCTTCGCCAAGGAGCTCGACAAGCTCGACATGTTCAACCCGCAAAGCCCCGAATACAGCGTGCAGGTCAACTACCTGCAGCAGATGGTGGCCCTGCCCTGGAACGAATATACCGAGGACAACCTCGACATCAAGCGCGCCAAGCGCGTGCTCGACCACGACCACTATGGCATGGAGAAGGTGAAGGAGCGCATACTGGAGTATCTGGCCGTGCTGCAACTCAGAGGCGACCTCAAGTCGCCCATCCTCTGCCTCTACGGTCCTCCGGGAGTGGGTAAGACATCGCTGGGCAAGAGCATCGCGGCGGCCATGAAGCGCAAGTATGTGCGCGTGTCGCTCGGAGGCCTGCACGACGAGAGCGAGATTCGCGGACACCGACGCACCTACGTGGGAGCCATGCCCGGACGCATCATCAAGAGCATACAAAAGGCGGGATCGTCGAACCCCGTGTTTATCCTCGACGAGATCGACAAGGTGACGCAGAACGCCATCAACGGAGACCCCTCGTCGGCCCTGCTCGAGGTGCTCGACCCTGAGCAGAACAACGCCTTCCACGACAATTTCCTCGATGTGGACTACGACCTGTCGAAGGTGCTCTTCATAGCCACCGCCAACGACCTCAGCACCCTGCCAGCACCCCTGCTCGACCGCATGGAGATCATAGAGGTGCCCGGATATGTCACCGAGGAGAAAGTGGAAATTAGCAAGCGACACCTCGTGCCGCGCGAATTGGAGAACACGGGCTTCGGAAAACTCGAAACAAAACCTTCGTTCACCAAGGCCACATTGGAGAAAATCATCGAACAATACACCCGCGAGAGCGGCGTCAGACAGTTGGAGAAGCAAATCAACAAGGCCCTGCGCAAAATGGCGCTCATGTATGCCAGCGACGGACAGCTGCCTTTCGAAAAGGTGCAGCCAGCACAGGTGGAGAGCCTGCTCGGCAAACCGCCCTTCTACCGCGACGCCTATCAAGGAAACGAAGACGCTGGCGTGGTGACCGGACTGGCGTGGACCAGCGCCGGAGGCGAGATCCTCTTTATCGAAACCAGCATGAACAAGGGGCATGGAAGCCGACTGACCCTCACGGGAAACCTCGGCGAGGTGATGAAAGAATCGGCCATGATCGCCCTGCAATATGTGAAGGCGCATGTGGACCAGCTCGGCATCGACTACCGCATCTTCGACAACTGGGACATACACATCCACGTGCCGGAGGGAGCCACGCCCAAGGACGGACCATCGGCGGGAATAACAATCGCCACATCCATCGCATCGGCCATCACGCAACGTAAGGTGAGAAAGAACACGGCCATGACGGGAGAGATAACGCTGCGGGGAAAGGTGCTGCCCGTGGGAGGCATCAAAGAGAAAATACTGGCAGCCAAGAGAGCCGGAATGACCGACATCGTGCTGTGCAAGGAAAACCGCAAGGACATCGACGAAATCCCAGAGAACTACCGCAACGGACTGACGTTCCACTATGTGGAGAACATCCTGGAGGTGTGGAAGATTGCGCTCACCGACGAACTGGTCGACAAACCCCTGGAGTTTGTGCGCAAGAACGACGAGCGAATAGGATTCCTCCCATTTAACTCAACATCAAACCAAAATTGATTTATGATGAAGTTTGAACTACAACATACCGACAACGCATCCGACGCACGAGCCGGACTGATAACCACGGCCCACGGACAAATCAAGACACCTATCTTCATGCCCGTAGGCACGTGCGGATCGGTGAAGGGCGTACACTTCGACGAGCTGCGCGAACAGGTGAAGGCCCAAATCATACTGGGCAACACCTACCACCTCTACCTGCGACCCGGGCTCGACGTGCTACGCGCCGCTGGCGGACTGCATGGCTTCAACGGTTGGGAGCGCCCCATCCTCACCGACTCGGGCGGTTTCCAAGTGTTCTCGCTCACAGGCATCCGAAAACTGAGAGAGGAGGGATGTGAGTTCCGGTCGCACATCGATGGATCCAAGCATTTCTTCACACCCGAGAACGTGATGGACACGGAACGCGTCATAGGTGCCGACATCATGATGGCGCTCGACGAGTGTCCGCCGGGAAAGAGCGACTACGAGTACGCCAAGAAGAGCCTGGCCATGACCCAGCGATGGCTCGACCGATGCATCAAGCGGTTCAACGAGACGGAGCCGCTCTACGGCTACGAGCAGACCTTGTTCCCCATTGTGCAGGGATGCACCTACAAGGACCTGCGACGCGAGGCGGCCAAGTTTGTGGCCGACAAGGGGGCCGACGGAAACGCCATCGGCGGACTGGCCGTGGGAGAGCCCACAGAGGTGATGTATGAGATGATTGAGGTGGTAAACGAAATACTGCCCAAGGACAAGCCACGATACCTTATGGGCGTGGGAACACCACAGAACATCCTGGAAGCCATAGAAAGAGGTGTAGACATGTTCGATTGCGTTATGCCCACACGAAACGGACGAAACGCCATGCTCTTCACCTACAACGGAACGATGAACATGCGAAACAAGAAGTGGGAAACCGACTTCTCGCCCATCGACCCCGACGGGTGCCACACCGACCAGATCTACACCAAGGCCTACCTGCACCACCTGTTCAAAGCCGGTGAGCTGCTCGCCATGCAGATCGCGTCGATACACAACCTCGCATTCTACCTGCGCCTCGTGACCGACGCGCGACAGCACATCATCCAAGGCGACTTTACAACATGGAAGGCAAGCGTCGTAGACCAACTGGGAAGACGCATCTAAACAAAAAGCATGAAAAGCTACAGCAAGATTAGAAAGCACCGAAGGGTGTACAAGGCAAGACGGTGGGCAAGCCAGCATCCAGCATGGCTCCACAGGCTCGTCGCATGGATTGCCGCACACACCCTGGTGCTGCAAACGGTGTTGAAATGGATGGGAAGGAGGTTGAGCTTCATGAAACGGCTCAACCCGTTCAGATACATCAAGCGCATTGATTGGTACATCATCAAGAAGTTTATAGGAACCTATGTCTTCTCCATCCTACTGATCATTTCCATCTCCATCGTGTTCGACGTCAATGAGAACCTGGCCAAGTTTACGCAGTATCACGCTCCGTTGCACGCCATCGTGTTCGACTATTACGCCAACTTCGTACCCTACTTCGCCAATCTCTTCTCGGCCCTGTTCGTGTTCATCGCCGTCATCTACTTCACATCAAAGTTGGCGGGCAACTCGGAAATCATCGCCATGCTGGCCACAGGCATCTCGTTCAAGCGTCTGCTCAGGCCTTACATGATATCGTGTGTGCTCATCTCGGGACTGTCGTATTATCTGTCGGCATACGTCATCCCACACGGAACGGTGATACGCCAGAACTTCGAGACGATGTATAAGAACAAAAAGAAGAATACATCGGCCGAAAACGTGCAACTACAAGTGGCACAAGGGGTTATTGCCTACATCCAGCACTACGACAACAACTTGAAGAAGGGCTACGGCTTCTGCTTGGACAAGTTTGAGAACAAGAAACTCGTGTCGCACCTAACGGCCATGGAGGTGCAATACGACACCATCTCCGACTCAAAGTACCATTGGAAGCTGCGCAACTGGAAGGTGCGGCAACTGAAAGGATTGCGCGAGCACATCACGAGCGGAGACGAGAAAGACTCGCTCATCATGATGGAGCCCACCGACCTCGTTTACTCGAAGGGACAGCAGGAAACCTTCACGTCGCCCGAGTTGCACGACTACATCTCGAAGCAAATCGACCGAGGCTCGAGCAACGTGGTGCAGTATCAGGTGGAGTACCACAAACGCATCGCATCCTCGTTCGCATCCTTCATCCTTACCATCATCGGAGCGTCGCTCTCATCGAGAAAGCGAAAAGGAGGAATGGGCATGTACCTCGGCATAGGACTCGGACTGAGCTTTGCCTACATCATGCTCCAAACCGTATCGGCTACATTTGCCATCAACGCGGGATTCCCGCCCATCCTGGCAGCATGGATGCCAAACATTATTTTTGCCATAGTGGCATGGTTCTGCTACTTCAAGGCGCCAAACTAATTAGAAAACATGAAATTTACAGATTTAGACTTAAACGACGACATTCTCGACGCACTCTACGACATGCGTTTCGACGAATGTACACCTGTACAGGAAAATTGTATTCCAGAGATATTAAAAGGAAACGATGTGCTTGGAGTGGCCCAGACCGGTACCGGAAAGACGGCTGCCTACCTGCTGCCCGTTCTCTCTATGCTCGACGACGGCGGCTATCCCAAGGAGGCCATCAACTGCCTCATCATGTCGCCCACACGCGAGCTGGCCCAACAAATCGACCAAGCCATGCAGGGCTTCGCCTACTATGTGCCCAACGTGTCGAGCGTGGCCGTGTATGGCGGAAACGACGGAAACCGATACGACCAAGAGCTAAAGAGCATGCGCCTGGGAGCCGACGTCATCATAGCCACGCCCGGACGTCTCATCTCGCACCTCTCGCTCGGCAACGTCGACTTGTCGAAGGTGAGCTTCTTCATCCTCGACGAGGCCGACCGCATGCTCGACATGGGCTTCTCGGAAGACATCATGAAGATTGCCTCCTACCTCCCACAAAACTGCCAGACCATCATGTTCTCGGCCACCATGCCCAAGGACATAGAGAAGATGGCCCAAAGCTTGCTGAAAAACCCCGTGGAGATCAAGCTCGCCGTGAGCAAGCCCGCGGAGAAGATCCAGCAAAGCGCATACATCTGCTACGAGACGCAGAAACTCGACATCATCAAGGATATCTTCAAGGCTGGCGACCTGAAGCGCGTCATCATCTTCTCGGGATCGAAGCAAAAGGTGAAGCGCATCAACCAAGCCCTGACACGCCTCCACATCAATAGCGGAGAGATGCACTCAGACCTCGACCAGGCCCAGCGCGACGACATGATGTTCAAGTTCAAGAGCGGACAGATCGACGTGCTTGTGGCAACCGACATCCTCGCGCGAGGCATCGACATCGACGACATCGCCATGGTCATCAACTACGACGTGCCGCACGACTGCGAGGACTATGTGCACCGCATTGGCCGTACGGCACGCGCCGACCGCGACGGACGAGCCATCACGTTTGTCAACGAGGACGACATGTACGCCTTCAGCCAAGTGGAGAAATTCCTGGATAAGGAAATTACCAAGAACCCGCTGCCCGAGGGCTGTGGCGAGGGACCCGAGTACGTAACGTCGAAGCGCAAGGCCTCAGCCAAGAGCAACCGACGCAAGGACCGCGACGCCACCTCACACAAAGCCAACAAACAGCGCAACCGACGCAACACACGCGAAGACAGACAGCCCAAAAGCGAGAAGCAAGCCAAGGGAGAGCAACAACCCATGGGCGACCAGCAGGCCGAGAACGGAAGCGGTAAACAGCAAGGCGAGAAGGCTGGCGCAGAAAAGAACAACGCCAACAAAAGGCGCAACAACCGCCGTCAGCAAAAGCCACAAGGCGAGCAGGCTGAGACCGAGAAGCGAAACGAGAACGGCGCTTCGAAGAGACGCAACGAGGGCGACGCTCCCACCAACCGCAACGAGGAAGGCGCACCCGAGAAGAAGCAGAACAGGAGAAGGAGAGGCAACAACAAGCAAGCCAAGCCGCAGGGCGAGCAGCAGGCTGCACCCGAGAAACGCAACGACAACAACAAGTCGGCTAAGCGTAACGAGGGCGAGCAGAAAAACAACAACAAGCAACGCTCCCAAAAGCCCAGACGCCGTCGCCAACAGCAGGAGGCGGAGGCACCAACCGTAGGAAGAACCACACGCTACAACGGCCTTCCCGACGATTTCAAGGCCCCTGAGGAGCACGAGAGTGGCTTGAAGAAGCTCATCAAGCGCCCCTTAAAGTGGATTAAGAGCATTGGCAAGAAATAACCATCGCACAACACACATTACACAAAAAAGGATGCACCTTCCAATGCATCCTTTTTTTGTTTCTATTTTTTGGGGGGATAATCGTTTCAGCTTTGTTGGATAATCGTTTCAGCTTGTCTTGGATAATCGTTTCGTCGCCTAATCCTCACAGGCCTGCTTGTCGCTACTCTTCCTAATTTTGAAGATCATGGGGATGACTTTCTTATAAACCTTACGGTCGCCCTGTATACGACGAAGCAGCAGTTCGCAGGCTGTAGCGCCCTGAACGTGAGCCTGGTCCATAACGGCCGACAACGATGGTGTGACGAAAGCCGCATTATCGTCTTCTGTAAAACCAATGATGGCCACATCCTGAGGAATGTGAAGGTTCAAACTCTTGATGGCATCGAACGCAGCATAAGTCACAATGTCGTTGAGCGCCAAGATGGCGTCGGGCGGATTGGCCGACTGAAGCATTTGGAGGGTCTTGTCGCGTGTTTCGGCAAACTCTATCTTCCCACACACCACCAAGTCGCGGTCGATGGGAACCCCAGCCTCGCGCAACGCTTCCAAATATCCATGCTTACGACGCTTCACCATATCTATATGGTTGGGACCTCCCAAAAACGCCACACGTCGCGAGCCCGTGTCCAACAAATGCTTGGTAGCCTCATAAGCGGCCACATCGCCATTAGAAACCACTTGGGAGAAACGGTCGGGAAGACAGGTGCGCGTGAAGAAAACAAGAGGCACGTCTAAGCGTTCCATCTCCTCATAATGCGAATAGTCGATGGTGTCTTGAGCCAAACAGGAGATGACGCCATCCACATGCATCGTAAGGAAACTCTCTATGGCACGCACTTCGCGCAGGCAACTCTCATGACTGTTGGCCGAGAAAACCAGGAAACCATGCTGCTGGGCATAGTCCTCTATGCCGTCGAGCACCGAAGCAAAGTAGTGGGTAACGAGATTGGGAACAACCACTCCTATGATATGAGGCCCCTCCTTACGAAGACTTTGCGCAAAGGGGTTAGGATGATAATTGCGTTGCTTGGCCAGTTCTTGCACCTTTTTACGCATTTCCTCACCCACCTCATGGCTACCATGAAGAGCTCGCGAGACGGTTGCTATGCTGACATGAAGCTCAGCGGCTAAGTCCTTAAGAGATGTTCGACGTTGTTTCATAAAAGGAACCTTCTAACTTATTAGGTTTGTCATGCAATGATAGTGCAAACGAGCGCCATGAGAACTTGTTCTCTAATGGCCGAGTGCAGCCTATCTTATCCAAAGATAGTGCAAATCGAACGCAGAATATCAAGCTTGCTTGAATATTATGCTGAGATGCAGCCTATCTTATGCAAAGATAGTGCAAATCGAGCGCCATGAGAACTTGTTCTCTAATGGCCGAGTGCAGCCTATCTTATGCAAAGATACAATAAAAATATAGAGAAATTGCGAAGTGGAGAGGGAAAACAACCGGAAAGCACATGAGTTTACCCCGCAAAGGGCGAATGTTGTATCGAAGAAAGGGCAAGGTGAAAGATCAGATGTGGAAATAGGAACCCGATGCCTATGGCGGAGCATCCAACATGCTTAAGAGTAGCGTTATAGAAATATAAAAAGGGAGGCTGATTGCTCAACTTCCCTTTTTATCGGTCGGGATTACTGGACTCGAACCAGCGACCTCGCGCCCCCCAGACGTGTGCGCTACCAACTGCGCTAAATCCCGTTCCTTATTTGCGATTGCAAAGGTACGCACTTTTGTTGGAACCTCCAAATATTTCGGCAACTTTTTGCAAAAAAAGTGTTATCTTCTCCTATTCTGTCATAAAATCTTTTGAAAATCAAGATAAAATGGCTAACTTTGTCAATACAACATATAAATAAGGAGATAATCTATGAGAATCAAAATATCAGCCCCAAGCCAACTGTCGGCTTCCATTAAGTTGCCCGCCTCAAAAAGCATCAGCAACAGAGCGTTAATCATACACGCCCTCTCGGGAGGCAACATGATGCCCGACAACCTATCCGTTTGCGACGACACGGATGTGGTGGTGCAGGCCTTGGAAACCATGCCCCACACCATCAACATCAAGGCGGCAGGCACAGCCATGCGCTTTCTTACCGCTTACCTGTCGGTGAGGGAAGGCGAGCACGTCCTAACAGGCACAGAGCGCATGAAGCACCGCCCCATCGGCGTTTTGGTAGATGCCATGCGCACCTTGGGCGCCGACATTCGCTATGTGGAGGAAGAAGGCTTTCCCCCACTCCACATCAACGGCAAGACGCTTTGGGGCGGACAGGTCTGCATCCCTGGCGACGTAAGTTCCCAATACGTATCCGCCTTGCTGCTCATCGGTCCGGTGCTTAAGAACGGCTTGGAGCTGCAACTCTCGGGCAACATCATCTCAAGGCCTTACATCGACTTGACTCTTTGGCTCATGCGCGAATTTGGCGCGAACGCCGATTGGGCGTCGGGCGACACCATTGTGGTAAAGCCGCAACCCTACTGCCAACGTCGGTTCCTCATAGAGAACGATTGGAGCGCAGCCAGCTATTGGTATGAGATGGTGGCTCTTTATGAGCGCGACATGGCCAAGGTGAGGCTTGGCGGACTCATGGACGCCTCGAAGCAAGGCGACTCGTGCGTAAAGCACATCTACTCGCTCCTGGGCGTAAAGACGCAGTTTAGCGACCACGAGGAAGGAAAGCCCACCCTCGTCACCATCACCCCACGAATGGGATCGGTGAGAAAAATCGACTTCGACTTCAATAACTGTCCCGACCTGGCGCAAACGGTCGTGGTAACGTGTTGCGCCCTTGACATACCGTTCCACTTCAAAGGATTGACGAGCTTGAAGATCAAGGAAACCGACCGCATAGAAGCCTTGAAGCGCGAACTGCGCAAGGTGGGCTACATCGTTCGTAGCGCCAACGACAGCGAGCTCATTTGGGACGGAACAAAATGCGAGCCCAGCATGGAACCTATCGACACCTACGAGGATCATCGCATGGCCATGGCCTTCGCGCCACTCGCCATCAAATTCCCCGGATTGGCCATCAACAACCCCGAGGTGGTCTCCAAGTCGTACCCCACATTCTGGGACGACCTCAAGTCGGCTGGCTTCACAATCGAAGAGATAACAATCTAAGCAACCCCCCACGTCACCTTATTATATAGCACCTGCATGCCATATCTTATCATCGGCCTTGTTGCATTAGGCTTGCTCACGGCCCTGTTCACTTGGTTTGCCCAACGAAAAGGCACCAACGAAGAGCCACCCATCACAACCCACGGCGACTGCTCATCGTGCAACGGCAACGACACCCGTTGCGAACAAGCGTGTATGATGGAGGCGGCAACGAAAGACATAGAGTATTTCGACGACGAGGAGCTCGACGAATACAAAGGCCGCCCCTCCGACCAATACACCGACGAGGAAACCGAGCAGTTTGCCGAAGTGCTCGAAACGCTGCAACCCCAAGAGGTGAAGCCCTGGGGAAGGAGCCTCGTGCTGAGAGGCATCAACATGCCAAACGGCATAAAAGATGAGTTTGCCACCCTTGCCGAAGGTTTTTAGGCGAAAGAAAGCAATAAATAGCGCGCAACACTCGTTATCAACACGTTGAGAATGAAACGATACATACACCTGCTGCTGGCCATCACGGGCGTGATGGTCATCACAGCATGTTCCACCGAGAAGAATACTGCAAAATCTCGGTGGTGGCAGGCGTTCAACACCCGATACAACACCTACTACAATGGCACTTTGGCCTACATAGACGGTTCATTGGCCAAAGAAACCGGCAACAAGGATAATTTCACGGAGATTATCCCCCTTTATACCGTTAGCAACAAAGCCAGCAGGGAGTTGGGAAAGGGCGAGTTTGACAAGGCCATCGAGAAAGCCGAAAAAGCCATAAAGTTGCATAGCATTAAGCGCAAGCCCGAATGGACCAAGAACCGCCGCAAGACGGAGAAAGACTTGGAGTGGCTCAACCGCAAAGAATACAACCCCTTCCTGTGGAAGGCTTGGATGCTCATGGGACGTTCCCAGTTTTTCCAAGGCGACTTTGATGGTGCGGCCTCCACGTTCAACTACATGAGCCGCCTCTATGCCACCCAACCGGCCATCTACGGCCGCGCACGCGCTTGGTTGGCCAAGTGCTACATAGAAAACGATTTCCTCTACGACGCCGAGGATATCATAAGAAACATGCAACGCGACAGCCTGCATTGGAGAGCGCGCAAGGAGTGGGACTACACCTACGCCGACTACTACATCCACACGGCCAACTACGCCAAGGCCATTCCCTACCTGCGCAACGTCATCAAGCACGAGATGCGCAAGAAGCAACGCGCGCGCGAATGGTACCTCATGGGCCAGTTGCAGGCTGCGCTGGGAAACAAGGCCGAAGCCTACAAGGCTTTCAGAAAGGTGGTTCGCCTGAACCCGCCTTACGAGTTGGAGTTCAACGCCCAGATTGCCCAAACAGAGGTGTTGGCCGCCCACCAGTCGAAGCAAATGGTTAGGCGCCTCAAGCGCATGGCCGCATCCGACAACAACAAGGATTATCTCGACCAAGTTTATTATGCCATCGGCAACATTTACCTTGCCCAGAAAGACACCGCAAGCGCCATTGCCAACTATGAGAAGGGTGCCGAAAAGGCCACACGGAACGGCATTGAGAAAGGTGTGCTGCTGCTGAAGCTGGGCGATCTGTATTGGACAAAGAAGAAATTTAGCGATGCCCAGCGATGCTATGGCCAAGCCATTGGACTGCTCGACAAGGAGCGCGACGACTATAAGCAACTGTCGAACCGTTCGAAGGTGCTCGATGAGCTGGTGCCCTTCACCGAAGCCGTACATCTGCAAGACTCCTTGCAGCAACTGGCCCAAATGCCAGCCAAGGAGCGCAACGAAGCCATCGACCGCGTTATCGAGGCTCTGAAAAAGAAGGAGAAAGAGGAAAAGAACAAAGCGGCGGAGGCCAACGCCCAGCAAGCCCAACAACGAAACAACGCCATTGGCAACAGGAACCAAAACACAACTTACACCAACAACACCGCCAACCAACAGGCCAACGGCCAGTGGTACTTCTATAACCCCATGGCGGTACAGCAAGGCAAGCAACTCTTCCAGCGCCAATGGGGCAAGCGCGAGAATGTAGACAACTGGCAACGCGTCAACACAACCGTCGTTGCCGGATTGGGCGTAGATTCGCTGGCCAATCTTACCGATGCGCAACGCGATTCGCTCGACAGGGTTGAGGCTGCCCAAGACTCCCTGGAGCAGGTGATGGACAGCGCCCAAAACGACCCCCACAAGCGTGAGTATTACATGGCGCAAATACCCTTCTCCGAGGAGCAGGTGGCCGCCAGCAACGCCATCATCATGGACGGCCTGTTCCATAGTGGCGTGATTTTCAAGGACAAGCTCGACGAGTTGGCGCTCTCAGAGAAGGCGCTCACCCGCCTCACCTCGCAATACACCACCTATGAGCACATGGATGAGGCCTACTACCACCTCTTCCTTCTCTATTCGCGCATGGGCCAACCCGCTACCGCTGAGGGCTTTGTGGAGAAACTGAAAGCGGGCTATCCAGAGAGCCAATGGACCCTCCTGCTCACCGACCCCTTCTTTACGCAGAACGCGCGCGAAGGTGTGCATCTCGAAGACTCGCTTTATGCGGCAACCTACGAGGCCTTCAAGGCCGACCGCTACGCCGAGGTCGACGCCAACACGCATCTCTCCGAGAGTCGATTCCCCTTGGGGGCTAACCGCGACAAGTTTATCTTCATCGACGGATTGGGCAAGCTCAACAACGGCGATGGCACAGGTTGCTTGAACGCCATGCGCACGGTGGTCGAGAAATATCCCAAGAGTAGCGTGTCGGAAATGGCTGGCATGATCATCAATGGCGTCAAGGAAGGCAAACAGCTGCGCGGCGGCAAGTTCGACATTGGCGACGTGTGGAGCCGCCGCAGCGTGGTGCTGAGCGATAGCGACTCTATCCATGCGCGCCAGTTTACCAATGAGCGAAACACCAACTTCGTATTCATGTTTGTGTACCAACCCGACAGCGTCGACCAAAACAAGCTGCTCTTCGAACTGGCTCGCTACAACTTCACCAACTATCTCGTAAGAGACTTTGAGATTGCCACCGACGAAGGCGACGGCATCCAGCACATGCGTGTGTCGGGATTCCGCAACTACGACGAGGCGCTGCAATATGCCCGCCAGGTGCTTAGGCAGGCTCCCATCTTGCGCCTCTTGGGAAAATCGCGTCCTGTCATCATCAGCGAGGAGAACCTGCCGTTGTTGGGCACCAACTTCAGCTACGATGAGTACGACGCCTATTACAACAAGCATTTTGCCCCACTGAAAATAGCCACCTCCCGCCTACTCACCGAGCCGGCCGAGATCACAACGAACGCTCCCAAGAAAGCGCTCGAGACGGAGAAGGAAGTCGACGACTATCTGGACGGAACCTTCATCTCGCCCGACGAGAAGGTCGATACGCCCACGCAAACCGTCGTTCCTGTGGACGAGCCGTCTAACGAGCCTGCGCAAACGGGCACAACCATCCCCGTCAACGACAACAACGAGGGCACGAACCGTCAGGAAACCATCATTCCCATAGGCAACGACGCTCCTGCTGGCAAGGGCCAGAATGAGACCATCGTGCCGCTGCAAGAGGAAGAAAAACCTGCAGGCACGAAAAACGCCAAGGTGCAAACCACAACCGTTACAACCAACGACCAAGGCCCTGTGGCAAAGGAGCCGAAGGCAGCTGCCAAACGAAAAGAAACCACAAAGCAAGCCGCAGCTACCCAGAAGGCGCAAAACAAGCCGGCACAGGCGGCCAACAAGCCTGCGCAAAGCAAGCCTGCGCAAACCACCACCAAGCCCGCTACCCCAACGGTGAAGGAGGAGCAGAAGGCGCAGCCCACGATCAGCAATGGCGCCTACATCTTCTTCGACGACGACACGCAGGTGCCGCCCAGCAAGAGCCCTGCCAAGAAGAAAACGGCAGACGACGCTTCCAATAAGAAGAAAGACACCAACAAGCAAGAGAAGGACCGCACCAACAAGCAAGACGACGACTCACAGAAAACCAACGACAACAAAGACCCAAAGGACAACACGTTCGACCTGGAGGACGAGTATTACGACCTTGACGGTTTCTAAACGAATGAGGAACGAATCATGGCAATGACACAAAACAACGGCTACATATTATGGGTCGACGATGAGATTGAGCTGCTGAAAGCTCACATCATCTTCCTGCAAAAGAAAGGCTACGACGTATCGACCGTGAGCAACGGCGCCGACGCCATCGAGGAATGTAAGCAACGCACCTTCGACCTCATCATGCTCGATGAGATGATGCCGGGCCTGACGGGGCTCGACACCTTGCAACGCATCAAGGAGATACAACCGCAGACGCCCGTGGTCATGGTGACCAAAAGCGAGGAGGAGAACATCATGGACCAAGCCATTGGCGCCAAGATTGCCGACTATCTCATCAAGCCCGTCAACCCATCGCAAATCCTGCTGACGCTCAAGAAAAACATCCATCGGAAAGAAATCGTTACCGAGGTGACGCAAAGCGGCTACCAGCAGGCTTACCAGCAACTGTCGTTGCAAATCACAGGCTGCAAGACCTGGAGCGATTGGGCCGATGTTTACAAACGCCTCATGCATTGGGAACTCGAGCTGAGCGACACCGACAGCCAGATGATGGGTGTGCTGGCCATGCAAAAGGAGGAGGCCAACAACGGGTTTGCCAAATTCATCAAGAACAACTACATGGATTGGGTTTCGCCCAACAAGATGAGCGACCGCCAACACCCACGCCCCCTGATGAGCCCCGACCTGTTTAAGGAGAAGGTGTTTCCATCGCTCAACGCTGGCGAGAAGGTGTTCATGATCGTCATCGACAACTTCCGATACGACCAATGGCGCATCCTGGCGCAGCAGATTGGCGACCAGTTCGACATCGACGAGGACATCTACCAGAGCATCCTGCCCACAGCCACCCAGTATGCGCGCAACGCCATCTTCAGCGGGCTAATGCCCAACAAGATCGAACAGATGTTTCCCGAGCTATGGGTCGACGAAGACGAGGAGGAGGGCAAAAACATCAACGAGGCGCCCCTCATACAAACGCAGATCGACCGCTTCAGGCGCCACGACACCTTCAGCTATCATAAGATCAACGATTCGGCCGCCGCTGAGAAATATCTGCAACAGTTCAACAACCTCAGGGACAACGACCTCAATGTGGTGGTCATCAATTTCATCGACATGCTATCGCACGCGCGAACCGAGTCGAGGATGGTGCGCGAGTTGGCCAACAACGAGAGCGCTTATCGCAGCATCACCCTTTCGTGGTTTCGCCATTCTGTCATGGCGGAGCTGTTCCGCCGGTTGTCGCAAAGCAACTACCGCATCATCGTAACCACCGACCACGGTTCCATCAGGGCGTCGAAGCCCATCAAGATCGTTGGCGACCGAAACACCAACACCAACCTGAGATACAAGTTGGGGAAGAACCTGAGCTACAACGCCAAGGAGGTGTTTACCATCAAGGATCCGCGGCAGGCACAGCTCCCCTCGCCCAACGTAAGCACAAGCTACGTGTTCGCCACCGGCAACTCGTTCTTTGCTTATCCCAACAATTACAATTACTACGTGTCGTATTACAAAGACACCTTCCAGCATGGTGGCATCTCCATGGAGGAGATGCTCATTCCGATCGTCACCATGCGGGCAAGGAAGAAATAAGTGTTTACACCAAGCTGAAAGCCACTTTCATCATATTGGTGAACGCCAACTGGCGCTCCTCAGCCGAAGCCGACTTCGCCTCCACAAGGCTGTCGCTAATGGTGAGAATGGTGAGCGCCTTGCGCCCGCAAGCAGCAGCGTTGGCGTAAAGCGCCGCACTCTCCATCTCAACGGCGAGCACACCCATGGCCGCCCATTTGCGCCAGTCTTGGTTCTCGTCGTAGAAGATGTCGGACGAGAGCACATTGCCCACATCATACCTTATTCCCATCGCGCGACACTCGTCGACGGCCCTCGACAACAGGCCATAGTCGGCAATGGGCGCATAGGTTCCGGGCAAATGATACTGCTGGAGATAATTGGAGTCGGTGCACGACCCCTGGGCCACCACCAAATCGCCAATGTCCATGCCCTTATGCAAGCATCCGGCGGTGCCCACGCGAATGATCTGCTCCACATCGTAGAAGTGGTAAAGCTCGTAAGAGTAAATGGCCACGGAAGGAATGCCCATGCCATGCCCCATCACGCTGACGGGTTTGCCATGATAGGTTCCTGTATAGCCCAGCATGTTTCTCACGCCGTTGAACTGCTTGGGATTCTCGAGAAAATGCTCTGCCATAAACTTGGCTCGCAGAGGGTCGCCCGACATGATGACGGTCTTGGCGATGTCGCCCGGATTGGCTGAATTGTGAGGAGTTGACATAATTCTATTCTTTTTTATGTTGTACGCTAAATGTATGTTTCCGCTAAATTACTAAAAAAAACACATATATCCCAAGCGTTTCTCCCCTTTTTTATGGTTACATTGTTTTTATGTATCGCCTTTCTGCAACCCATTGCCCCATATCTCCATATCCACGCTTTGCCAACAGCATGCGCGACATGTGGAACCACCTTATTGTAACATGTAACATGTAACATTGTAACATTTCGTGGCGCCGTGGCGTGTGGGAAAGGCAGGGGTGAGCCATCTGAGGGAAAGCAAAAGCGGCAACCATTCCCTGTGGAGGATATGATTGCCGCCAAGGCGAGGCTGCTCACTCCACCTTGATCCATGCCGGCTCGCCCGGCTCTCGTGCGTTGAGCAGGGCCATGATCTTTCTCATGGCTGTGCGCGAGTTGAGCACCATGCCTTTCTTTCGGTTCTGTCCGGGCAGTATGCATCCCTGCGTGTCGAGGGGTGTGTTGCCGCTGTGTATGCGCACGCCCTCAAAAAGGGTTACGCCCACAAGCAGGGGCAACCATTGCTTGAACCTTGGCGACCACGTCACCACCAGCGGGTAGCGCCCTTCGGGTATGGCGCTCTTGCCGTCTACCTTTTGTGCGCCGTGGTGGAAGTCGCGCCATTGGGGTTCGAGTGTGTCGCACACCTTCATTATTCCGTTTACATAGAGGTGGCCGATGGTGTAGCCGTCTTTCTTGGCTATGCGTTTTAGTGTAAATTCCATTTTGTGTTGAATTTTTCTTAATGTTAAACCCAAATCGGTCATTATTCTTAGCCCCCGAGGCCATTGCCGTAGGCGGTGGGCAACTCGCAAATTGCGGCAACAGCCTGACGGTTGCGCCATGTGGAACCACCTTATTGTAACATGTAACATGTAACAATGTAACATAAGGCAGCACACATGCGCGTCACGGTTAGCTGTCGGCTGCCTTCACCTTTCTCCAGTGCAGCTTGTCGACCTTCTCGAGCCATCCCTGCGAGCACCAGCGCGACAACACCACCCTTAGGGCGCCATCGCTGCAGTTGCCATCCTTCAGTTGCCGCAGGTCGTCCTTGGTGAAGACGGGTGGCAACTGGTCGAAGACCGTCATGTTGTGCGTCTGCCTCACGCAGCTTCTTCCCACCGTGGCATATTGCAGGGCCAGCTGTTCGCCGAAGGTTGTCATCTGCCCTTGCAGCGTTCGCTCGGCCACCTCGAGGGCAAAGGCCACGGCGTGCTCCGTTTCCTCGCTCTCGCCCGAGAGCAGGTGGAACACCACGCCGCACCTGAACCCTATGACGGCCGCTCGCTTGCGGTAGGTGTCTTTCACGTGGTCGATGTCCTTGGCAGCCTCCAGGCGCTTGCTCTCCACCCACTGGGCCATGGCCGCTCGCAGGCGTGGCGTGTCTACGAAGCCCGTTACCGACCTGAGGTGCGTCACGCCCTCGTCGATCAGCTGCTCGTCGGTGGGTGTGCGTTGGGAGAAATGGGGCATGGGCGCAAACGAGTTGTCGGGCATGTCGGCCACAATGACGCGCGACGACAGTCCGTTCTCGATGTTGTCGGTCTTGAAGCATTGCCTCATGGCGCCGTAGGTTCCCAGCATGGTCCAGTTGTAGGCCACGTTCACCACGCCGCTCTCCGCCTGGTCGGAGTTGTAGTCCTGTCCCCACTCGCCATGGTCGAAGGCCAGTCGGTAGATGTCGTATTTCGACGACCACGACCCCGCCCCGTTGGTCTTGCGCAGCGTGTCGAGCTCCTCTCCGAACGAGTACTCGGTGTGTCCCCTCGAGTTTTTGAACCTCTTGAGCAGGGTGCTACAGCTCACCGTTACGGGCAGCACGCGTATGAGCACCTGCGGGTCGTCGGGGGCCTTCTCGTTGGCCTTGCGGCTTTTCCGCTTGGCCTTCCACTCGTCCTCCCGTTGGCGCGCCTCCTGGTCCTCCCGGTCGAGCTGCCGTTTCCACAGGTCCACGGCTTTCTTGCACACGCTCTTCCCCGACGCTTGGTCGCCCAGGATGATCGACATGAGCGCGAGCCTCTGCCGCGCCCCGTCGCAGTATTCCACGGTCACGCCGTCGGCGTAGGCGGCGGCAATGGGCATGACGGCGGCAATGACGGGCCACCACATGTTCTCGGGCACGCCCTTGAGCGACGCCCTCAGGGCAGGCGGCAGGCGGCTCATGGCGAAGGCTTCGGGCGCGCGTTGGCGTGTGGGCTGCGTGGTTGACTGCTCGTCGGCTTCGTCGGCCTCGTCGGCCTCCAGCGTGGCCCGCTTGGCCTGTTCGATGGCTGCGCGGAGCGTCTTGCTCAGGCCCTTGGGTTGCTCCTTGCAAGCCGACTGCAGGATGGCGTGCATCTCCTCGTTGGGCAGGCCGTAGGAGGGCACGACGGCGAGGAGCAGCTGCGGGTCGTTGTCGCAGATGGCGCGCAGGGCGGCCGCCAGTTGGTAGAGGCGCACGTTACGCTCGCCGAGCGTGGGCTCGCCTCCCGTGAGGGCAAACCATCGGCTAACGATCTGGCTGTAGGGCACGCCCTTGTAGGTGCGCGCCTGTGGCTGGTGGACCGTGGCAGCGGGCGCAGGGCTGTCGGTCGCAGGGCTGTCGGTCGCTGTGGAGGCTGTGTCGTGGGCGGCGCGCTCCACGTTCTCGCAGGCGCCCATGGCGAAGAGGTCGTCGTGTAGGAAGAGGAGGTCGGAGGGCGACGCGCTTGTGGTGAAGAACACGCGCGTGAGGTCCTTGGCGCCCTTGTCGAAGGCCACGCCGAGGAGGTCGCTGGCCCATTGCAGGTTGGCCTCGTTGGAGAGTTCCTTCCTCCGCCTGAACACGAGGTGGTAGCCCTTCGTAACGCTCCTTTCGAGCATGAGCAGTCCGAGCTCGTCTTTCTTTGCCAGGATGGTCTGTGGCGCCTCGGCCATGAGGCGTTCGTAGTGGGGCGATGCGGGATCGAAATCGACGTCCATGCCCACCGTGTTGGAGGGCGTGGTCGCTCCCTTGAGTGTGCCGTCGGCGTTGGGCAGGCACGAGTAGTTCATCTGCACCAGTCGCATCTTGGCTCCCCTGCTGCCTTGCCTTGCCATTCGCAGGTTGGCCTGTTGTGCCGATGTGTTGCGCAGCCTCAGGTATTCCTGTCGGCTCACAATGGGGCGGGCCACCTTGTGGCCCTTCTCCATGGTTATAAGGTGTACGCTCATTTTCGCAGTTGGTATTGTTGTATGGCCTCGGCTGCCGCCTGTGCTTCCGTGGCGATGGCCTGGCTGATGTTGATGTTCTCGTCTGTGCCCACCTTGAGCCACAGCTGCACGTCGCCGTCCTTGGTTCGGCTCACGCGTCCGTGCGCCAGCTTCTTGATGAGCATGGCTTGCGACTTGCGGCGCGGCTTGGCCACGAAGTCGAAGGTGCCGTCGGTCATTTGCTGGGCCACGCCTGCCATGCGCCTCACGCGCGGCACCTGGTGGGGGGCGGGGTCGAGGGGCGAGAACAGGAAATAGCGGCGCTCGTCGTAGAAGGCCTGGCCTTCGAGCTGCACATGGTCGCAGTTGGAAATTTGTATGTTTTTATCCATGTTTTTTCTTGGTGTTTACGGGCGTCGGGCAGAGAGAAGGAGAAAGGTGCATGCTGTTGTTCCGGAGTCTCTCTCTCTTCCCATGCCGTAAGCCCAAGGGTTGGTGTTTTGTTGCCTATGGCGGCTGCTTAGACGCGCAGCTTGAAGATGTCGGTCACGAGGATGTCTTGGTAGACCTGCCCGTTATACTCGCGCACGGTGAACCGCATGCGCACGGCCACCACATCGCCGGGGGAAAAGCGCAGCTGGGCCGTGTTGCCCAGCATGGCGGCGGCATACTGGTCCTCATACTTGCCGCCCATCTCCTGCAACACGATGTTGCACTTGGTGGTCTGGCCGCTCTCGCTCTTCTGGCTCTGCACAGCGAAGGCCTCGCCCTGCTGCACCACTCTCATGATTCTTGTTTCCATGTCGGTTTTTTTGGTTGGTTTTACTTGTTGTTGATACTGCTGTTGACACTCACGCTGAAAGAGAACTTCCAGATGGAAAAGGTGAAATAAACGCTCATCTTACTTCTTGTTTTTTTTGATTTATTTTGAATTTATGTAAATGGTTGGCTGGATGGCTTACCCGTCGACGCAGCCGCTTAGCAGCCTGAGGAAATACTGCTGGCCCTTGCCCGTTATCTTCGTGGTTACGCGCTCCTCGGTTCCGTGGTGGGTCTTCACCACCGTTACCGATGTGGCGAAGATGCCTCGCTCCACCCATTTCTGTATGGGCTCCGTGGATCGCTTGAAGATGTAGCCGTTGGCGCGCATCCAGCCGAAGAGCCTTGTGCGGCCCGTGGGGTAGCCGTTGCGTGTGAGCAACTTGGCCATCTCGCTCATCAGTATGCACCCGTCGCCGGTGGTAACGGCCTCGGCAAACTGCACCTTGGGGCGCTGGGCCTCGAGCAGGTCGTCTTTCTGCTTGAGCGTGCGTTGCAGGATGGTTACGGCCTTGGCCAGGATGGTCTTCTCGTCGTCGTCCTCATGCAGAGGGATGTAGCCGCCCATCTTGCGGATTTGCGGCAGCACCTCGGAGGTGACCCCCTTGCGGAAAGCCCTTGCCGAAGGCTTGCGGCTGTCGAGGATTACGTCGTACAGACCGTCCTCGTTAACAAAGGCTATAAGTTGTCTTCCTCCCTTGGTTGAAAGGGGGTGACTTGAAATACCCCCCTTTTCAAGTCTTCTCATGACAGCTGAACGTTGAAGCCCAAGCACCTTGCACACATCAGCCAAGCAGAACCAAGGCTCACCCCTCTCATCAGTCACCGTCCTTATCCGTCCGAACTCGGGACTCTCGAAAATCTTGATTTCGTTCTTCATGTTTTTATGTTATTTTTGAAAATAAAACCCCTCGCAACCCCTTGGCTGCCGCTTGGCGCGCCGTGAGGATTACGAGGGCAAAGGTATGGAGAAATCCAAACGTTCAGAAACAAAAATTCCCCCACGAATCCGTTTGGTGGATGTGGGGGATGTGATTAAAAAATAAGGGGGATGTTTCAGAGGGATACCTATCTGAATTTTTCTATTCTTCTTGTGTTTATGGTGGTGCCAGGCTTAGCGTATTTGCTATCTTGAAACTCAGCGTCGAGCTTCATAGCCATTTCTTTATATAAACCGCAGCATTGAGGAGCTTGGGCGTCATCCATAGTCCATTCATAGAAATCATTATCTTTGAAATAAGGGTCTATTGCTTTAAAGTCTTCTTGCGTAGTCTTGCTGATACCTTTTAGTGCTACATTTATTTGTTCTCTAAATCTTCTCTGTGTATCTGTAGTCAGCCATTTCTTAGCCCGAAAAACCTTATACACAATAAACCAGTGCTTTTGTGCGCTTATGGTTTTATCTTTCACCAATTCTTCAAGCTTTCGCATAACCTTATCAATATCCACGTTGTCTTTGAATATGAAGTTTTGGAATACTGATTCGTTTTTTACTTTAAGTTTTTCCTTGGCTATTTCAAGAGCTACGTATTTTCTCATGAAGTCATAGATCATGCTATAGTCCTGCAATTTTGCGTCTATAATATAAGAAGCCAACAATTTGATTTCTCTTCCTAAGTCATGGTAAGCTCTTCCGAAATAAGAGTCGAACAGTTCTTCCTTGCGTTTTAAGACCATGTGGTTTTTACGCTCTGTTTCGTCGGGATACTTAAACGCTATGTCTTGACTATCCAACTCATAGTTTTTTTCAATGCGGCTTGTTTCCTCTTCTCTAAAACGCTCCAATTCTTTATTAAAGACATCAATAATGTAAGATTCGTTTATAAATGAGGTTCGGAAACTATTCGCTCCCTCTTTATATAAAAAAATAATATCGTTTATAGTTCTTCGTGTCTCCTCGTCTTCATAATCCATGTATGAATCAAGCGAATTTGAAATTTCAGCAAAGAGTTCTTTAAAGATTTGTTTTCTGTCATCAAGAAGCGACCAAGCAATTCCATTCTTTAGGTATTCTAACAAAGACTTTATAGCAGCTAAATGTTTTCGTAAGATAGTCTTCCATGCTTCTTTTGCTTCGCTGTCGTTGCTGTCTGCTTCCTCATAGTTAAGAAGTTTAAGGCATTGGGTAAGACGATGACCTCTGCTTCTCAATTTTTCTATTGAAGCAGATACTTGTTTTGGTTCTGATTCTAACATTAGATTAGATTTTAGGTAGTTGTTAAAAGCGGCATGGGAGCACCTGCAGCACCAGTATTAAGGTACCTGCAAGAACCATCAGTAAGGCACAAACAAGTGCAGCCCACGCCGTGTTGGAGTGGACGCCTTGCTGTCACCGTCTTCTTACTGAATTTTTGAATTTGCAGGTTCTTAATACTGTAGAAGTGCCAGTTTTCAGCGTCTATTCAGATATGTTTCTTTCTCGTTCTCTTATCGTTGTTATATTAAGGTTTATTCCACGTTTTCGTCGTTATCTGCCCAGTGGTCGCATTGGCGCATCACGGTTTCGAGCGCCTTTGCCGCACCCTCTGGTGGATACTTATATTTCTTGAGCAAGCGTTTCACCATCACGCGCATCTTCGCCCTCGCCGACTCCTTGCGGTTCCAGTCGATGGTGCGGTTGCGGTGGAGCACGTCGGTCAGCTCCTTGGTCAGCGCCACAAACTGCTCGTCGGTGTAAGCCTGTCGCACACCCTCGGGGGTTGAGAGCGCGTCGTAGAAGGCTTTTTCTTCCGCCGACAGGCCGGGGGCGCTGCCCGCTTCCTCCGCCTTTTTCATCTGCTCAGCTATCTTCAGCAGCTCCGCTATCACCTCCTCATTGGTGAGCAAGCCTTTCAGATAGTTCGACAGGCTCTTGCTGAGCATGTCGGAGAAGAGGTCGCTCTGTATGACGTTGGTCTTCTTCTGCTGCTTTATTTTCTCTCTCATCAGCTTGTTGAGCAGCTCCACGGCGAGGTTGCGCTCCTTCATGTTCTTAATCTCTTGGATGAAGGCTTCATCAAAGAGCGAGAACTCCAGTTGCCGGTCGCCAAAGAGGTTTATCACGCCGTCGGTCTTCACGCTCTGGCGCAGCAGGTCGCCTATGCGCTTGTTGATCTCGTGACGGCTTATCTTGCCCTTCTGCGAGAGTTTGAGCAGCATCACTCTTAGGGCGTCCATATAGCACGCCTCTGCCCTTAGCCGCTCATCGAGAAGCGATCGGCACAGCGTGGTGGCGTTGTGGAGCATGGCGCTATGCTCCATGAAGTTTTTCTTGGCTTGCTCCTTGGCTGGCGACGACAGGAAGTTGGCGCCGCCTGTTATGGCAAGGGCTCTCTTGGTGTTGTCGGGCTCAAAGAATCCTGTATAGTCGAAACCATGCAACTGGTCGCGGCAAATCTCCATCTCCTCCTTCCACTTTACCAGCGCAGTCTTGGCAATGTCGGGGTCGCCAAAGCGTCGGCGGTCGCGGTTGGTGTATTGGTGCATGGCAGCCTTCAAGGCCTGCGCTATGCCCACATAGTCGACGATCAGGCCGCCCTCCTTCTTCTCGCCGTCGTCTGCTTGGAACACGCGGTTCACGCGTGCTATGGCCTGCATGAGGTTATGGCCGCTCATCGGCTTGTAGACATACATGGTGGCGAGCGACGGCACATCAAAGCCCGTGAGCCACATGTCGCGCACAATGGCTATCTTCATGGGGCCGTTGTCGTCCTTGAACTTGGCTGCCAGCTCCTTCCTATAGGCTTCGTTGCCTATAATCGGCTGCCAGTCGGCGGGGTCTTGGTTGGAGCCGCTCATCACCACCTTCACCTTCTCCGTCCAGTCGGGGCGCAGCTCCAGCATCTTGCGGTAGATCTTGATGGCTATGCCTCGCGTGAGCGCTACGATCATGGCCTTGCCCGTCAACAGCTGGGCTCGGTTTTGCTCGTAGTGGGCTAAAATGTCTTTCACCAGCGTGTCGATGGTGGCGTCTTCGCCCAACAACACCTCCAACCGGCTATGCTCCTGCTTTGCCTTCCTTATCTGCTCCTTGGTGGCGCCCTCTTCCTCGAGGTTGTCAAACTCGCCGTTGAGCAGCCTCATCGCGTCTTCGTCGAGGTTGAGGTTCACCACCCGGCTCTCGTAGTAGATGGGGCGTGTGGCGCCGTCGTCAACCGCCTGGCTCATGTCGTAAACGTCGATATAGTCGCCAAACACCTCCTCGGTGTCGCGGTCGCGGTCGCTGATGGGCGTGCCCGTAAAGCCGATAAACGAAGCGTTGGGCAGCGCCTCGCGCATCTTTTGGCTGTAGCCTTTCTTCATGCGTTGGCTTTGGGCATCCCAATGCTCATCGCCATATTGCGAGCGGTGGGCCTCGTCGGTCATCACGATGATGTTTCTTCGGTCAGAGAGGGCCGAGTCGCCCTCCTCAAACTTCTGGATGGTGGTGAAGAAGATGCCGCCGCTCTGGCGGTCGCGCAGCAAGTCGCCAAGGTCTTTGCGGCCCTGCGCGTTCTGGGGTTTCTCGCGGAGGAAATCCTTGCAACGGCTAAACTGCCCGAAGAGCTGCCCGTCGAGGTCGTTGCGGTCGGTAACCACTACTATCGTAACCTCGGGCAGGCGTTGCACCAACTGGTGGGCGTAGAACACCATGGAGAAACTCTTACCCGACCCTTGCGTGTGCCAAAACACGCCAATCTTGCCGTTGCCCTCCACGGCGGCGTGGGTTCTTACCATCGCCTTGCCCACGGCGAAATATTGGTGGTAGGCGGCGAGAATCTTTGATGTCTTACCGTCTTTATGCTCAAAACAAATGTAGTTTTGCAGGATGTCGGTCAGGCGCGCTTTCTGGAACATGCCGAGGAAGAAGGTGCGATAGTCGGCCACGAGGGTTGTCACGTGCTCGCCATCCACCGATTTCCACTCCATGTAGCGTTCCTGTTTGGCGGTGATGGTTCCTGCCTTGGTTTCGCTCATGTCGCTTATCACGTTGAAAGCGTTGTAGCTAAAGAGTGTGGGCACCGACTGCTGATAGTTTTTTATCTGCAGAAAGGCGTCGTCGATGGTTGCGTCTTCGGCTGTGGCGCTTTTCAGCTCCATCACCACGAAAGGCAGTCCATTGACCATCACCACCATGTCGCAGCGCTTCTTCTTGTATTCCTCCACGGTCCATTGGTTCACCACCTTGAAGAGATTGCGCTCGGGGTGGGCGTAGTCGATGAGTTGCATCAGGGCTATTCTGTCTTCGCCATTCAGCTTTAAGGTCACCTCCACGCCGTCTTGCATCCACTTGGTGAACTTCTCGTTGTTTTGCTCCAGCGTGCCCTCGTTGATGGTGGTTATCTGCTTTATTCCTTCGTCCAGAGCTGCAGCTGGCAGGTCGGGGTTGAGCCGTCGCAGGGAGGCTTCAAGGTCGGCACGATAGAAAGGCTCCTTATAGTCGCGCTCCACGTCGTAGCCACACTCATATTTGTAGCCAAGCTCGTCTCTGAACAGGGCAATCAGCGCCTGCTCATAAGCGTCTTCGGTGAATTTCTTGTCGTCTGCCATTTTTTTATTTATTATTAGTACTGATGCGATAAAATCGCATAGTTATTAAAATTCATCAAATAAAGTG
>NZ_JAXVAE010000055.1:0-28532 GCF_037460745.1 Hallella sp.
AACACTTGCGAGTTTTTTTGCAATTAACAAGTCGGCATATTTCGGATGGTTACCTAACAAGAACTCTATTCCCACGACCCATTTGGGATTAAGAAAACCGACAACTTACCACCTCTTAGTCCCAAGTAACAAAAACTAAAAACGAATGACCGATGCAGAATATCAACAATAAAGGTGTGCCCCGTATAAGAGCACACCTTATTGTTAGGTATCTTTCGTAACTGCCACTCTAAGAGGAGCGCATCAGATATTTGAGCTTAGGAAAGCTAATCTCATAGGTCTGACATTCCGATTACTCAGAGAGGGTTACTCAGATGGCTGTTAGAGATTTATTCGGTAGCGCCATTCAGGCTCACGATGTAAGCCTGGTTGGCAGGAGTCTCAGCCACGCCGTTGTAGACAGTCAGCGGACCATAGATGGTCACATCGTCGCCTTCCTTAACCTGCTTGTCGCCATCGGCCCACTTGCGGTTGCCCATATAGAGCACGCGGAAGGCCTCGAAGTCCTTAGCCTTATCGTTGGCATAAGTACCATCGGTTGAAATGTAGAACGAAGCATTACCGTAATTAGCGTTGAACGCGCTGGCAACCTTAGAGATCTTGCCGGCTACATACACCTTGGCTGATGTGCCTGCGTTGGCGGCAGCCACAGCGCCCAGTCCGCTGAACGGATTGGCCTTGGTGCCGATACCATGAGCATCGGTGGTCACACCGTTAACGCTATACACATAGCCCTTGTCGGTCTGAGCCACACCATTGTACTTCTTCACGGTAGCGCAGATAATGACCTCGGCACCTGTAGCGATCGGAGCATTGCCCTCAACCCACTTCTTGTTGTTGAACCACAAAGCGCGGAACACCTGCATATCCTTGGCAGCATCGCCGTTGTTGTAGGTTCCGTTAGAAGAAATCCAGAACGTACCGTTGCCATACTTGGCGCCGAACTGGCCGTTATTGGCAATCTCTGAGACGTAACCCTTGATGTAAACCTGTGTGGGAGACACGTTGTCGCCCAGCGACTTCACATAGTCGATAGCCTCCTCAACGGTGTAAGGCACAGCCAGAGTTCCCGACAGGCCAGCCTGAGCCACCTGGAGCTTCACACTTGAAGAGTTGCCAGATGTGCTTGACGTGAAGGTCACGTCAGCGCTACGTGCACCAGCCACGTTATTGTTAGCATGGAAAGTTACAATAACGGTATCAGAAGGATTGGGCTCAATCTTTGAAGGAATACCAGCGATGAACTTGGTCTTCACAACGCGGAGCCAGCTCTGGGCGTTGGCGTCGATCTCAGGATAAACACCACTTCCCTTATAAGCCACTTTCACATTGTACTCGCCACCAGCGGCAGGAATAACACCTTCTGGAGTCTCAACGATCTTCACCAACGACTTCTTAATGTTGAGAACCGTTACGTTGACGAGCTGACCATTACCGTTATAGGTGCTTCTCGGACCCTCCACAGTGATGTAGTCGCCCTTCTCAATGCCTAAGCTTGAGAAGTTCTTCTGCTTACCGTCCTTGTCGAGCGTACCATAGAGATAAAGTTCACCTGTACCATCATTGATATAGAGGTTGCCGTATGTGGTGTTAGCGATGTCGGTCACCGTACCGCTTACGCGATAGGTCTTGCCATCAGGACCAGCCAGCACCTCAGCACATGTTGCTGTTGTGGCCTCCATAGAGCCCTGACGAACCACCAAGTACTGACGCTTGTCGCCAATGCTAATCTGCAAAGGAATCTCACGACCACTTCCGGTGGCGTCGGCGTGGAAGATCACCTGTGTAACACCGGCTGACCCCTTCAAAGTAGTAGCTGTGAGCCATGTGGGCAACTCGGCCTTGATGTCCTTCTTGTCGGCATCCTTGCCAATCACCACCGACTTTTCAAACTCCCAATCGCCAGTGGCGCTGATATTCACAGTGTCGTTACCACCGCCCTCGGGAATCGTCAGGTAAGTCTTGTCGAGAGAAATCTCGGCAAGCGAACCGATCGTGTTATCATCCGAACATCCCACCATGAGGAATGCGCCCAGGATGAAGCTTAATGAATATTTCAGTTTCATAAAATTCAAACTTAAAGAGTTCTTGATTAGTTGAACATGTATTTAACACCGATAGAAGCGTACCAGCACTGGCCTACAACCGGGTTGTAGACGAAGGTCTTCACGTTGCCGTTGACAGCCTTAGGTGTAGAGAACACGGGATAACCGTCAGCGTCAGTGTGGTCATACTTCAAGATACGACCCTCGTTGAGCGCAGGGTTCATGTACTTAGAAACACCCCAACTATCATTGAAGAGGTTCAAGAGGTTCTTCACGTCGAATGAGAGCTGCAGGGTGTGCTTGGTCTTGGCGACGTTCACCGTGAAGTCGTGCTTGTAGCTGATGTCAACGCGATGCACCCAAGGATTGTAAACGCTGTAAGCCTCAGCGTACTCACCCTGATGATCCTTCAGATAGCCATTGGCGTGAACATAGTCCATGAAACGCTTCTGGTCGTCGAGCGATGTGAAACGGAACTCATTGTTAGCCACCTGCTTGTCGGTGGGGATGTAAAGAGCGTCGTAGCTATAGCCATCACCGTTCATGTCGTTGGCCAGCATGTATGAGTAGTTGTAACCACCGCGCCATGTCTCATAAATCAAGCTATAGTGGTTGCCGCTGCGGTCGTGAGCGGTAGCCGACAGGAAGAAACGGTCGGGAGTGGTGTTGATGCTGTTGTGCAGCTTGATGCGGTTAGGACCGAACACGGTGGGCACGTATGTGAATGCCGACTCAGCGTTCGAACCAGGCAGAGAGGTAACCTCCTTGTTGACCTGATGGGTGTATGCGGCGGTCAGGCTCAACCACTTGGTGGGCTCGGCCTTCACCTGGAACATGGTAGACCAACCATATCCACGGCTTGTGTTCTCAAGCACGAAGGCCTTTGTTGATGTGCGGAAACCTGTGGGATAGATGGCGCGGTTATCGGCGCCATTCCAACGAGCGAAGCTCTCAGGATCGCGCATGCTCCAGTCGGAGATTGTGGCAGCGTTAAGCGTCTTGTTGAAGATGGCCTCGGCGGTCACCGTCATCGGGAAGCCCACGGGCAAAGAGTAATCGACAGCGATAGAGCTCTTCCAAACCTGAGGCATCTTGAAGTCGTGGTCTACGGCAGAGATAGAGCTGGGCACCGTTCCCTCCTCAGGAGTGATGGTGGTGGGGTAACCCATTGCGCCAAGTTTGTTGTAAAGAGCGGCAATAGAGGCGCGACCATTTTCGTCGGTCACGAGACCGCCAGAGAAAGCACCTGTGAGGATGTCGTTAACCGATGTGTAGCCATTCTGGGCAGCATAAGCCTGAACGGCGGCGGGCAGACGGTTGAAGTTGGTTGTGGGACCCAGCTGCATCTGGTACTGCACCATACCTGAGTTGGTAGGCATGTTGGTGAAGAACACCAAAGGCAGACGGCCTGAGAAGAGACCTGTTCCACCACGAACGATCAGGCTTCTATCCTTCATCACATCCCATGTGAAACCAACACGGGGAGAGAATGTGAGGCTTGATGACGGCCACTTGCCAGTGTCGATGTGACGACCGTTGTAGCTAAGTTCCTTGATGGCGTTGTTGGTCATCAAGTCGCCATTGTTGAAGAAGATGTTGTCGATACGCAATCCGTAAGTCAACTTGAAGTTGTCGGTAGCCTGCCACTCATCCTGGCCATAGATACCCACCTTGCTATACTGCACGCGAGCAGTAGGATTCATGTCGCCGTTGTAACCGTAAGTCAAGCACACCACCTCAGGAGCGGCGCCGTTGATGAAATCGTCGACGCTGCGATAGCGGTAGTAACCTGTTCCGTTACGCATATACTGGTTGTCGGCCATCTGGTGCTCAAAGTTGAAGCCACCCATGATCTTATGGTTGCCATAATAATAGGTGAGGTCATCCTTGATGTTCCAAGTGGTGTTGTGCACAGCGTTGTTCCATGTGAAGAGCTCATAACCGAGCGACATGTACTGCACGTTCTGGCCTGTTCCGTCCTGGATGTCGATGAAGGGGAACTCAGAAGAGTCGGTGCCACGCACATCATCCTTCTTGGCGAATGTGGCGAGGAACTGGTTGGAGAGGTTGCTCGTCAGACGGCTGTTCAAGTCGAGAGAGAACGAGTGCACCTTGTTGTTCATCGAGTACATAGAGTTGGAGAACGACATACTATACAAAGAAGTACGTGAGTAGGGCGAGCGAACACCACCGTCCATTGAAGAGGCGTTGGGTGCTGTCCAGTTCTCGTTGTTGGTATAGTTGTAGCGGAAAGCCAACTTGTGCATGTTGTTGATGTTCCAGTCGATACGGGCCAACAGCTTGGTGTTGCTCTTATCGGCGGGGAAGCTTGTGTAAGAACCAGGGTTGTAACCATACTTGGTCATCACATGCTCCTTTACGCGCTCCATGTCGGCAACCGATGCGTATGACAGACCAGCGTCGGAGTTGCCCACGCCGTCCTCAGAGGCACGCCATGTAACGGCCTCCGTCGGGGTCTTAACCACCTCGGCGTTCACGAAGAAGAAGAGCTTATCCTTGAGGATCGGTCCACCAAGCGTCATGCCATAAGTGGTAGAGCGGTCCTTGGCGCGAGCTGTAGCGATGGTTGTTCCGTCGATGGCGTCACCACGCATGTTCTCGTTCTGGTGATAGATGTAAGCCGTACCCTTGAAGGTGTTGGTACCGCTCTTTGTGATAGCGTTCAAGCCGCCGCCGATGAAGTTGGTCTGGCGCACGTCGAACGGCGAGATAACCACCTGCACCTCCTGGATGGCATCCATAGAGATGGGGTTGCCGCCACCGGGCAGGTTTGAAGACAAGCCAAAGTCGTTGTTGAAGTTGGCACCATCAACCGTGAAGTTGGCTGTACGACCATCAGAGCCGGCGAACGTCAATCCGTTACCTCCGTAAGGAGAGAGGCGGGTGAGCTCGCTTACCGAACGGTTTACCGTAGGCATGCTTGCAATCATCGAGTTGTCGATGTTGGTCGACGCGCCTGTCTGCTCTGTGGTGAACTTAGTTGCCTTAGAGACGACCGTCACCTCCTTCAGCTCGTTGGTAGCCTCGTTAAGCACAACTGGCAGATTGTAGGTCTGAGCAAGTTCCAACTTAACATCGGTGAATTCCTTGGCCTGATAGCCAACATAGCTCACCTTGACTGTGTAAGGACCACCGGGGCGCATACCATTGATGGTAAACATACCCTTGCTGTTGGTCACAGCCTGGTACTTGGTTCCCGAGGGCGTGTGCACGGCCTCGATGGTAGCGCCAATGGCGGTTTCGCCATCGGCCATTACCTTACCACTCAAACCAGAAGTTGTAATCTGAGCCGTCATTGTGGTAATGAAGCTTACCATCAACGCAACCAGAATAAGCAATCTTTTCTGCATAAGTTTGATAAATTAAAATTTAATAATATGGGGAGAATCCCCGTTCATTGTTGATTATTTGCAAATTTACCTAAAAAAGGTGAAGAGGGTGTTACGATGATGTGAAATTTTCTGCGACGAGCCCAAATTCCTTAGTTCTGCATCTTCAGGCATTCCACCTCTTGCAGCCACAGCGCCGACACGGCATCCGAGGGCATGCGCCAATCGCCTCGCGGACTGAGACTTACCGATCCCACCTTCGGTCCATCGGGCAGGCAGGAGCGTTTAAACTGCTGGTTGAAGAAACGTCGGCAGAACACGCCCAACCAATGGATGATGGTGGTGTCGTCGTAACGGCCCACCGATTCGTCGTTGCCATTGTTGTCGCCAAACGCTTTCTGCGCCAAGAGGAATATCTTACGGGGGCTGAAGCCGTGACGAAGGAAATGATAGAGGAAGAAATCGTGGAGCTCATAGGGTCCCACGAGGTCCTCGGTCTTCTGCTTGATCTGTCCGTTCTCATCGGCCGGGATCAGTTCGGGCGAGATGGGTGTGTCGATAATGTCGCGCAACACAGATGCCGAAGCATCGTCGACGGTTTGCGCCACATAGCGCACCAGGTCCTTGATGAGCGTCTTGGGCACCGATGCGTTCACACCATACATCGACATGTGGTCGCCGTTATAGGTGGCCCACCCCAACGCCAACTCTGAGAGGTCGCCCGTTCCAATCACCATGCCTCCCACCTGGTTGCTCAGGTCCATGAGGATTTGTGTGCGTTCGCGCGCCTGACTGTTCTCGTAGGTCACATCGTGCACGGCCGCGTCATGGCCAATATCCTCGAAATGCTGCGTCACGCTCTTGGCAATGCTAATCTCGCGAACGGTCACCCCGAGGTCGTTCATCAAGTTGATGGCGTTGTTATAGGTGCGGTCGGTGGTGCCAAAGCCAGGCATGGTTACGCCCACTATGCCCTTGCGGTCGAGCTTCAGCTTATCGAAGGTCTTCACGCAAACCAGCAAGGCCAACGTGGAGTCGAGTCCACCGCTGATGCCCACCACCACGTTCTGGGCATGGGTATGGACGATGCGCTTGGCGAGCCCCATGACCTGTATGTTGAGAATCTCCTCACACGACTGTCGCATGGTCTCATCCGACGGCGTGAAAGGTTGCGGTTCTACGTGGCGCTCCAACACAAAGTCGCGCAACTGCGCAGGCTCGGCCTCGACAAAACGGATGTCCTCACCAATCATGCGGCGCTGCGCGTTCACAAATGTGGTGTTGTTGCGACGGTCGGCCCTGAGGCTCTCCACGTCGACCTGGGCCTCCACGACCTGTGTTTCCAGCGAGAAACGCTCGCCTTCGGCCAAGCAACGGCCATTCTCATAAATCAGGGCGTTGCCACCATACACCACGTCTTGTGTGCTCTCGCCAAAGCCAGCCGAGCAATACACGTATGCGCTCATGGTGCGTGCGCTCTGTTGTGCGAGCAGGCCGGTGAGGTACTCATGCTTGCCCAGAAGCTCATCGGAAGCCGAGAGGTTGAACACGATGTCGGCACCCGCCAAGGCCAGGTGGTTGCTGGGAGGTGTAGGAGCCCACACGTCCTCACAAATCTCCACACCAAACACGGCGCCATCGGCCGTGCGGAAGAGTTGGGGGGCGGGAGTCAGCGTCACCATGTGGCCCGCATAGCGTATGGTCATCTCGCGCAGGTCTTGCAACGAGGCAAACCAGCGCTTCTCATAAAACTCATTGTAATTGGGGAGATAGGTCTTGGGAACAATGCCCAAGATCTTGCCTTTCTGAAGCACAATACCACAGTTGAGCAACAGGCCGCCCGCCACGACGGGGGCGCCCACAATGCAGATGATGTCCAACTGGCGCGTGAAGTCGAGCAGGGCCATCACGCTGTTCTCGGCAGCGTCGAGCAGCAGTTGCTCGCGAAAGAGGTCCTGACACGTATAGCCCGTTACGCTCAGCTCTGGAAACACGATGATTTCCACGCCGCGCCCTTCAGCCTGGGCTATGATTACTTCCATCTCCTTTGTGTTCTGAACACAATCGGCAACCTTCACAGAAGGCACAGCCGAGGCCACTTTGATAAATCCGTACTTCATATTATCAATTCTTCCTCTATTAAATAGGAATGCATTAATATTCCGCAAAGTTAGCCAATTTTTCTTAAATTCCCAAATATCTTCATTATATAACATTAAAATCTCACAAAAATAATTGCAGATATCGCCCCCTATAGCTATATTTGCAATAAAATAAGAATTATTAATAACACATTCAACAGAATATGGACAACAAAGAATTAACTCCCATCGTTTTAGGAAACGACTTTGATAACGTCGCAGACATTTTAGCAGGCTCTGAATCATTTTTTAATGGATACACTCCTGAAATAGCATGTACAGGTGTTGGCGGAGCCGCATGTAAAGAGTCATGCATTAGCGGCTGCAAAGACAGACCCAAAACCGGAGGCAACTGCGACGCTAGCTGCAAAGGTGGCTGCAAAGATGGCTGCGTTGACGGATGTAAAGACGGATGCAAAAATGGATGCAAGGAAGGAAAGAAATAATATCCTGCCATTCAATTCTACAATTAAGTCTCTTAAAATTCGGCTAAGATGGATAGTTTTCTTTTTAACCCCGAATACCATTTAAGACAAGACGGGGATCGGGTCATTCTTTTTTCAGACGAGGAAGTTTCTGACAGATCAGAAGAATGGTTTTCATTCATTCATCCCTACCATGCCATGATGTTATCATTTTTCGATGGGCAAAGCAATTTCCAAGATGAAATAGAAGCATGCGCATCATTCTTTCATTTACCATTTGAGAAAATGAAAGAAATAGTTGAAAAATTCCTTTATAAAGAACATTGGTTCACGATTCGAAGCGGTAATTACTATATAAATTTCCCCAAAAACATATTAATTCAAGTAGAAGTCGGAAACGCAAAACGCAAGGACTATCCAACACCTACCAATTTCAGCTATTACGGAGAGCCCGACTATAACACCATCAGGCTCAAATACCCTATAAGTATTAACATGGAGTTAACCATGAAATGCTATGCCAATTGCTCTTATTGCTATGCCAACAGGAAACTCAACGATAAGTCCATGCTCACTTTATCTGAAATAAAAGATGTGATAAGACAGGCTAAAAAGAATGGAGTTTACCAAATTGACATCAATGGTGGAGATGTCGTCTTGCACCCTCACATTAAAGAAATTCTACAAGAACTTGTATCTTGTGGCTATACCCCTTTAGTATCTACAAAAACCACACTCTCAAAAGAAATGATCGATTATGTCATCTCTTTAAAGGATGTTCGATTACAAATTTCTTTGGATACTATAGATTCTCAAATATTGCACAAACTTATAGGTGTGCCAGAGAATTACCTTACAGAAATGTCAAAGTCCTTGGCATACCTTTCGGAAAAGCGTGCCAAAATTCAAATCAATGTCGTGCTGACCAAATACAACTCCAGCATTGCTGAAATAAAAAAATTGTTAGATTACCTTACTAGCTATAATACCGTAAAAGAAGTTCGTTTCAGTCCCTGTGGATGTTCCATATATAGAAAGGGGTTTAAAAACCTGATCTTATCTTCTAAGCAAATGGATACAGTATTGTTAGAAATAGCAAGATTGAAAAGTTCCTATCCTAATCTAATAATCAAGACATCACCATTTGACAGAAAAGAGGAATACGTTTCTACGCATAAAAAAGAGATATTCCAAACAAGAGCATTGTGTACCGGAGGAACGCGTTCCGCCGTTATCTTACCCAATGGAGACATGACTATTTGCGAAGAACTATACGATCACCCTGCATTCGTTTTAGGAAATGTTCGCAACACTTCAATTAGAGAGGTTTGGAACTCATCCAAAGCAACGTCCTTATATCAAACACCAACAGATCCCCTATCAACAAGCCCATGTAAAAATTGCACGTCAAGAACGGAATGCAGAACTGGTGTCGGAGTCTGTTGGAAATTAGTTCTTTTAGCGTACGGCTCTCAACATTGGGATTACCCCGACCCCAGATGTCCACAGGCTCCTAAATTTCTCAAAGATTTTTACTATGAATAGTAATCTTTTATTATCACTCAGACCTAGCATCTTGATTTGGTTGTTCATGTCGCTTGCTACGCAAGCCCAAGCGCAAGACAACAAAAAGGGCAACCAACCAGACAGCATCCCCACCACGCTATTGAAAGAAGTGTCGGTAAAAGCGAGAAGGAACTTATACAAGACGCGACCTGACGTTATCATTTACGATGTCAAGGCTGACTCTTCCTTAATCGGGAAAAACAGTTTCGAAGCCTTACGAAACGTCCCCTTACTGAATGTTGAGCGCAACGGCAACATCCACTCCGTTGGAAACTGGCCCATTGAATATACGGTAAATGGTTCTTACGACCGCACAGTATCAAGCAACATCCACGACGCCCTCGAATCGTTGGAGGCAAAATACCTCAAGAGGATTGAAGTGCGCATTGTGCGAAACATCAACGGTCAGCAGACGTTGCAAATCAACCTTGTCACCAAAGGACGCTTGTGGGGATATCGCGGCCTTGGAAGTAGTTCCCTTTCTGATTCCAACTGGAGAAACGGCGCCTTTGCTTTTGCAAAGAAAAACAAATTTGGCGCCACATTCTCATACTACAACAACTGGAGATGGGGCCATGACAGTCGTTTGAACTCAGAAGAATGGAGATATGCCTCCAACGATCTTTATCATGCGAAAAGTGAATACAAAAGTTCAGGCTTTAAGGTCGACTTGCATAACTTCGAGACAACGTTATCCTATGAGATCACTCCGCTCAAAGTGGTTTCGCTCTATGCACGCACATTCCTCAAAACTAACCCACATAACACATCAACAAACGAATATGTCGCCGAAAACAATGCCGGCCAGCAAACCTACCGCTATAAGCAGAATGGATTATTCAAAATGAACGACTCCGAATACCAGGTATGCCTCGACTACGAGCAACTGTTTGGCGAGAATGCCGAGCGTGGAAAATTCTATGCAGGATATGAATTCTATTCACGCCCTAACAAGGAGCAAAACAACAACTACTACACTCTTCTGGAATACATCAATCCAAGTTATGTCAAGGATTTCTTCAATTATAACAAAGAAACCTCAGACAATGAGGATTGGCACACATTAACTGTAATGTACCGCAGAAAATTCAAACAGCACACGCTATATGCAGAAGATTTTATGCGTCTTCGCATAGAAAAAGAAGACATCACCCAACAGGAGAGCTACGCCTATGCTGACAATCCCTACGAAACGATAGAGCGCGATCAATATCGTCACAACCAATTCTCCAATGGCTTAAAGATAGGCTACAGCTATACCACCGACAAGATTGAAGCCAAAGCTGGTGCTTTTCACCAGTTTTTACGCGACACCTCCAAAAAGCCCTTACTGAACAATTCGTTTTCTGCAAACCAACAATTTGTCACGCCATACGCCGACTTCTCCTATGTGCCCAACTGGAGAGTTCGCTTCAATTTGTCCTATTCCATGGGCAAGCAAGTGCCTAACATCAACTCATTGAACCCCTATGTAGACACCACTGTGCCTGGAGAGATCTTCTATGGCAATCCAAACTTGAAACCACAAACAACGCAAGATATTTCGCTATCCTCAAACTTTAGGATCGGCAAATTTAACTTTAACGCTTCCTCCACTCATTCGTTTGGTAAAGACATCATACTGCGCCATTCGTTCCTGAAAGACAACATTCTTAACAAGACGTTCGACAACGTCGGAAAACGATATGAAAACTTAACCAAGATTGGCACATCCTCAAAGATCACGCCAACCACATGGATGCGTTTGGACGCAAGCCTTTATTACACCGACTATGCCGCCACTGAATATTACAACCGCAACAAAGGCTTTACCTTCTCTACGACAGCCTACATGGAACAGGAGTTGCCTCACAACTTCGACATAAACTTTGGCGCAGGCTACAACTCTCCCTACATTTACATGCAAGGAAAAGGCGACAAGAACTTCTATTACAACTTAAGCGTTTACAAGAGCTTTCCCAAACAACGAATCACCGTCAGCGCAGAAGCAAACAGTTTCTTGCCCATCTACTACAAAAGCTCTACCACAAGCAGCAGTGAAAACTATTACGAGATTACCCATCGTCGTAGTTTCCACGCATCATTCCAACTCAGCGTTCGCTGGAGATTTGGAAAGTTGAAAGCTGATGAGTACTCAGTGGATGAGCGATACGACCACAAAGATGTAAAAACGAACTATGACGAATAAAGAAATCGATCATATTATCGCATGCGAGATTGAAAGAATGTCCAAAGCCTCCAACCCGTTTTTAAGGAATGGCTATATGGGAATGTGTGTATTCTTGTTTAAGATGTATGAATTCACATCTGACAAGAAGTACTACCAATTAGCGCAGGAGATACTAACACGTGCTTGCGACTTATTAAAAAAAGGAAGCAAGGTTAACATGATAGACGGCCTATCTGGGATAGGCACATCTATTATGTGCTTTTTTAAAAAAGGCTATGTATCTGGTGACATCTATAAGATTCTAGAGAATATTGACAACGAAATTTTCAGAAGCATCATGCAAGCTATAGATTACTCGAATGACTTTTCCATACAAGGACATGAAGAAGCGCTAATAGATGTCGCACACTATATGTCTGAAAGAGTAGAATTCGGTCATCTTCCCATAGCCGAAAATAAAATATACAGACTTTTCGTATCCAAGCTTATAAACAAGCTATATCAACACATTGACTTTTCTTTTTACTTGGAGCCTATTCCTTTTTCATATAATTACCAATTAGCACGGTTTATATTGCTTTTACGCAAAGCCTATTCCGCAAAAATTGGAAGAAGTCGCATCATCCACATATGGGGAGAAATGCGAAGTACAATATTAGCGCAAACTCCATTTTATGATTGCAATAAGTTGATGTTATCATACGCATTAGAAATGATGCTATCCATCATTCCAAATGACGTAAAGCTTAAAGAAGTCACAACTAATTTCAAAAACAACATTTCCATCCTACACATTGCAAAAGAGTTCCCCTCAAATGCAATGTCTATGTTAAATGGAGTTCCTGGGATGATCAAAATCCTGAAAAAGAAGAGGGCCCATTTACCACAAGCAGAAGTTATTTCGTTGATGGAAAAACTCGAAACGTCATGTTACTACCCTTTAAAATATGAAAAAGTTTTAGAAGATCAATTTATAGGATATAATGGCATACTTGGCTTTATCATTGCTTACCAAAGCATGAAAGAAGACCTAGCCTTTAGCCAAAGGATTAACTAAAAACAACCTTATTAATCAAAATCACCTCACAAGCCGATATTTCTCAATAGCACTTGACCATGAAAAAAATAAATTTAATGGACATGGACTTTCTCATTCCAATTCGCATAGATTCTGTAGAAAGAATAGAGAATTTACTGTCAAACATAGGTTATTTAACAGAGCATTTTCACACTAACATATATGTGTTAGAAGCTTCACACACAAACAATCATCTTTTAGAAAAAATTTTACCAAAAGAGGTTGCATATTATTTTATAGAAGACTTAGACCCTATTTTTCACCGCACAAAATACATCAATATATTAGCAGAAAAAAGTTTTGGCAACAAGATCGCCATTTGGGATGCGGATGTAATCATAGATTATCAACAGATAATTGAAGCAGTAACCTCTTTGCGTAATGGAGAAGCAGAAGTTGCCATTCCTTATGATGGACGTTTTTATGATACGACTGAAATTGTAAGAAGTGTATATTTAGAGTTAAAAGACTTCGGAATTCTTTACAATAACATCAACAAGATGCTCCTACCCTATGGAGCCAACATGGCTGGAGGAGCGATCTTTATCCAAAGAAAGAAATTTGACTACGCTGGTGGTGAGGACGAAAATTTCTATGGATGGGGGGTAGAAGACTGGAATAGAATTGAAAAATGGAAGAAATATGGTTACACCATAAAAAAAACAGACGGTCCATTATTTCATCTCTCACATCCACGTGACATCAATGGAAGGATAAATTCCGAACTCCAAAAACGTAATGCATACAACATTTTAAGATCTACCCAAACTGGAAATATAGAAGATATCAAAGAAAGAACACATTCAAAGCTAACACACGTAATTACAAAAGACAAATTGCAGATTGGATGTGGAAATTGTTTGTTACATGGTTGGATTAATACAGACATTAAACCATGCTCAGATGATGTACTGTATATGGATATAACAAGACCATTTCCATTTGACGACAATTCTTTCAGATATGTTTATAGCGAACACGTATGCGAGCACGTTTCCTTTGATAGCTTTATATTGGCATTACGCGAAATATTACGAATACTGAAGCCAAATGGTGTATTTAGGATTGCAATGCCTTCGCTCGATTTTTTGCTTAACTTATACAACAACCCGAATGACAAGCTCAACTCTCAGTATATTCATTGGCACAACGAGACTTTCAATCCTAGCAACAACAACCTAAAGGACTTTTTCCCAAAAGACTTAGCCGTATTAACAATTAACAACTTTATGCACAGTTGGGGACACAAGTTCATATATAGTAAACAAATGATCGAGCATTCCCTAAAAACGATTGGTTTTAAGAGCGTTAAGCAATGCGATATCGGGAAAAGCAATCATATGGAACTACGTAATTTAGAACAACATGGTACGCAAATTCCAGATTGGGCAAACAAAATGGAAACTGTAATTTACGAAGCTGAGAAATGATGACGAAACGTTATATTCCCCTTTCTGCATCATTTATTGCAAGCCATGCCAAGAGGCAAATAGCGTTAAAAAAATACAATTTGTTACCACGGCTCAAGAATATCAACTATATTTGCAACAATAAACCTAAATTCCACAACAATGTCACACGATTGGCCCGTCAAACATAAAGTGTTGCTGTTCATTCTCCTCGCGTTTGCCATTTTCCCTGCAAACGCACAGACTACTGTTGAGCAATACAAGGCATGCCTTGAGAAACATGGAGAGGATCCCGTAGAATACATATTCCGACTGTTTGAAAAGGCAGATGTGGTGATCCTTGGCGAACGCGATCATCGCGACATCACGCAATACGATTTCATCTCGCGCCTACTGGCAGACAAGCGCTTTTCCGAACGAATCGGTTACGTTTACACAGAGGTGGGAAGCGCCAACAAGACAGAATCTGCCAACAAACTAATCAAAACAGACTGGGCAAGCGAGGAGGATTTTCAAAAAGCGCTAAGGGAACACTTACGCTATGAAGATTATGGCTTCCTTTGGGAAAAAACCAATCGCTCCACATTTCTCGGCAACCTCTATCACATCAACCAAAAGTTGCCCCACGACAAGAGGATAACCCTTGGACTAACCGACATCGCCTTCGATTGGACCCAATGGACTTCGCCCGACAAATACAAGTGGACCTTTCCCAATAAATACAGGAAATGGGCACGTAAAAACACCTATTTTCACAAAGGGCAGCGCACTTTCATTCGTGACAGGGAAATGGCAAAAAACTTCCTGAGCCAATACAAGAAGCAGAAAGCTATTAACGGTCACCAAAAGGCGCTCGTCATTTGGAATGAGCCGCATGCCATGCGTTTGCCTCATGGCAAATGTGCTGGCTACCGCACGAAGAAGTCCCTCGGAGAAGAAAACGTAAAGATTGTTTGCCTCAATTGGTACATTTGGAGCAACCCTGGCGAATTTGACTTTGCAGCATCAAGCGGACCAGGACTCATCGACGACGGACGATGGGATGCGGCGTTCCAGTTAACAGGCAACAAGCCAGTAGGATTCGACCTGAAGGGAACACCTTTCGGCGATACAAAAGCATGGCATTACAACGACGGATCATCGTGGAAAGACCTTTCTGACGGCTACATTTTCCTCAATCCGTTCTACGAATTCATAGGCTCGATAGGTATCAAGAATATTCTCAACGATGAATGTAAGCCTGATATGCAACGCCGCCTCAACTTGATGGCCGACACAGGCGAAATGCCTTCTAACGATTGGGACGAGATGAAGCTGTATTACAATACGGTACGAACCTTCCCGATTCCCGATGAAAGGACTCGGAAACACATGAATGAACAACTCGACAAGCAACTGCAACAAGCATCGGAACACTGATACCATACCCAAGCAACAAGCAGCCCCAAGCATGTGCCCCACTGACCGAAAAGTGGGGCGAGGTGGATTTTTTCGGAAGGATTGACAGACCGTCACGATAAAAATTCGTAAATTTGCGAATCATGTCGAAAGTATTACTATGTTTGGGCAGCAATAGGGATGCGTTGCGTCATATCGATGCAGCGCAAAATATGTTGCGCCGCACCCTTGGCGACATTCGGTTCAGTCAGTCGCTATGGACGAAGCCCATCGGAACCGCCACACCATCGCCCCTCTACCTCAACTGCTTGGCGCAGGCCGACACCAACTTGGGCTATCCCGCCCTGCACCAGATGTTGAAAGACATGGAACGCACCATCGGCTCGACCCCCACCGAGCGTAAGCAGGGCATTGTGCGCATCGACATCGACATTCTGCTGGCCGATGGGCAGCGCCACCATGAGGACGACTGGGAGCGGCCTTACGTAAAAAATCTCTTGGCCCAACTGTAACCACGTATCCAAAGCCCTTCTGCCCATAGGCCGCCTTTACGCTGACTGTGCAACCCATCGTTTATAAGCACGGAAAACACCCAACAAACTACATTAAAATCTACATTGTTTTTCTGAGCAAAAGAAATCGTGGCTGCAAATACGCGATTCTCAATCATATTTTGTTACCTCCAACAAATCCCTGACTACCAAATAGTTAGCCACAAAGCCATCCCGCCACACTTAAAGCCCTCAGTTTTGCGCTTGCAAAACATGCCTAACCACACTGCCAAACATGCCTAACCTAACTACGAAACATGCCCGATTGAGACTCCAAAAGGCAGCTTTCGCAACTCGATTAGGCATCTTTTGTAAAATCACGGTTTACAAGCGATGCTCCGATCTCATAAAAACCACAAAATCGCCCTCTGGTTTACACAAAAAGCCCGACCCGTTTTTTCTATAAAAAACTCAACAAACCACACGTTCACACTTCTACACAAACAAACCACGACCCCTACCCTATAAAACCACAACTCCTTTCGCCACCCCCAATGAGGGGCGGCGAAAGGAGCGCCATTCGTATCATGCCCCCCAAAAAAGCCTGAGCGATTTTTAGGGGCATATCTTGTTATTGATTCATCAAGAACGACTTGAACGCATCGAAGTCGTTTGCCATCTCCACGCTTTGCTTCTTACCACGCATGAACGCCTGCAGACGCTCAGGAATGGCTATATCGGTTCCGAGGATATCGTCGACTTTCTCCTTGAACTTGGCAGGATGAGCCGTCTCCAAGAACACGCCCACCTCACCGGGCTGCAACAGTTCCTTCAAGGCCCTCCAACCGCAGGCTCCATGAGGATCGAGCACATAGCCCGTAGCCTCGTAACACTGGCGCATAGCCTCGCGAATACGATCGTCGGTATAGGTGGCACCACTGATGTCAGCCTTGATGTCGGCCCACTGGTTCGCATACAGGTCGAGTATACGGGCGAAATTGCTCGGATCGCCCACGTCCATGGCGTTGGCCAATGTCTGCTTGCTGGGCTGCGGACAATATTGGCCCGTCTGCAAGTAGTTGTAGAAGATGTCGTTGGCGTTGTTGGCCGCCACAAATCGCTTCACGGGCAGACCCATACGCTTGGCTAACAAGCCTGCGGTAATGTTGCCAAAGTTGCCGCTGGGCACACACACCACAAGGTTTGACGGATCGGCCACAGCCGCCACGCGTTTCAGTTGGGCGTAGGCGTTGAAGTAATAGAACGCCTGCGGCAGGAAGCGCGCCACATTGATGGAGTTGGCCGAGGTGAGCGTCATGTGGGCGTTAAGCTCGCCATCCATGAAGGCGTTCTTCACCAATGCCTGGCAATCGTCGAACACGCCATCCACCTCAAGAGCGGTGATGTTGCGGCCCAACGTGGTGAACTGGCTCTCCTGTATTCTGCTCACCTTTCCCTTCGGATAAAGCACATAAACATGGATGCCGTCCACCCCAAGGAATCCGTTGGCGACGGCCGATCCTGTGTCGCCGCTGGTGGCCACGAGCACATTGACCTCGCCACCAGCCATGGGGCGGCCTTCGCGGTCCTTATGGATGAAATATTGCAACAGACGGGCCATGAAACGGGCGCCCACATCCTTGAAGGCAAGTGTCGGGCCATGGAAGAGTTCCAAGCTATAGATGCCCTCCTCCACGCGCCGCAACGGCGTCTCGAAGGCGAGTGTGTCGGTAACGATACGCTTTAGCGACGCATCGTCGACATCGCCGCCAAAGAAAGCGCGCGCCACCTCGAACGACATCTCCTGAAAGGTCAGTTGTTCGATACGATCGAAAAAACTGGCGGGCAACTGCTGAATGTGGTCGGGCATATACAAGCCCCGGTCGGGGGCGAGACCACGCTCCACGGCTTCGCGCAATGTAGCCTGGGGAGCGCGCCCATTGGTACTGTAATACATCATGGTTATCGTGAATTATCCTATTTCCATAAACTTCCTCATAAACTCAGTGAGGTGCAGCAAGCCGTAGGCACCTTCCACGCACGACACCTCGTCGTAGACCTGCACCTCATCGGGCTCAATGCCTCGGTGCCAAACAAGGAACGGCACGGGCTCCTTCTCATGGGTGCGCACCTCCACGGGTGTGGGATGGTCGGGCATCACGGCGATGCACACGGGCTCGTCCCATTTCTTCACCTCATTATATATGGGCTCCACAATGCGGTGGTCGAGATACTCTATGGTGCGCAACTTGAGTTGCAAGTCGCCGTCGTGGCCGGCCTCGTCGCTGGCCTCCAGATGGAGGAACACAAAGTCCTGCTGCGCCAACGCCTTCAGGGCGGCCGAGGCCTTGCCCTCATAGTTGGTGTCGGCCAAGCCTGTGGCACCCGGCACCTTCACCACGTCGAGCCCCGCATAGCGGCCAATGCCACGTATGAGGTCGACGGCCGAGATGCACGATCCGGTGTGGATCTGTGGGTACAATTGCTGCAAGGTCTGCATCGACGGGCGATAGCCCCCACCCCACGGCCAGATGCTGTTGGCCTTCGCCGCGCGTTGCTGGTTAAAGGGATGGACGGCAAGCAACTGCTGGCTCTTTAGTATCAGGTCGTTGAGCAGGTCGGCCGTCTGCTGCCCGGTCAGTCCGTCGGCAGCCCCATGACTGAGGTCTTTGCGGTCGGCCCATCCCTCCTCGGGTTTCACCATCAGGTCGGCCCAAGGCTCATTGGGATGGTCGTGGGGCGGAGCGCACACCACATGCTTGTTGCCTCCACGCACAACAAGCAGGTGGCGATACTGTATGCCGGTGACAAAACGCACACGCTCATTGCCTAAATGGTCGTTGAGGTAATGGAGCAGCACGTCGGCCTCTTCGGTCTTCAGGTGCCCACCATGGTGGTTCTTGATGACCCCGTCCTCCAGCTCGATGATGTTGCAGCGGAGGGCGAAGTCGTCGGGGTGCAGGTCGTAGCCGATGCTTGCGGCCTCAAGGGGGCCACGTCCTTCATAAACCTTATCCTGATCATAGCCCAAGATGGTGCTGTTGGCCACCTCCGACCCTGGCAAATAGCCTTCGGGAATGGTGGTCAGGCGACCTGTACGCCCTTTACGCGCCAGCATGTCCATGTAAGGAGTGTCGGCATATTGCAGCAAAGTCTTGCCGCCCAGACGGTCCACGGCGTGATCAGCCATGCCGTCTCCCAAGATAATGATGTGTTTCATGCTTATACGTTGGCTATCGACATGATGTTGGCAAACACTCCGGCAGCTGTAACGCTGGCTCCGGCTCCATATCCCTGAATCTGCATGGGATAGTCCTTGTAGCGCTCGGTAGTGAGCAGGATGATGTTGTTGCTGCCCTCCAGGTTGTAGAACGGATGGGTGCTATTCACGGCTTTCAGTTCCACGCTGGTTTTTCCGCCATCCATTGTGGCCACGAAACGCCAGCGCTTACCCTCGGCTTCCAACAAGCGTCGGCGTCGCTCAAAGTCGGCGTCGAGCTGGGGCAGACGCTTCCAAAACTCGTCGAGCGTGCCTTGGAAATAATCGTCGGGCACAAAGAGATGCTTTTCCACATCGGCCTGTTCCACGCGGTAGCCTGCCTCGCGGGTTAGGATGACCAACTTGCGTATGACATCGGTGCCGCTCAGGTCCAAACGTGGGTCGGGCTCCGAATAGCCATTCTCCTTGGCCATGCGCACCGTCTCGGAGAACGGCACATCAGCTGAGATGGCGTTGAAAATGAAGTTGAGCGTGCCGCTGAGCACCGCCTCTATCTTCAGGATCTTGTCGCCCGAGTTGCGGAGGTCGTTGATGGTGCCTATGACGGGCAGTCCGGCACCCACATTAGTCTCGAAGAGGAACTTTACACCGCGACGCATGGCGGTGTCCTTCAAGTAGGCATAGTCCTCATAGCGCGAGCTGGCGGCAATCTTGTTGGCGGCCACCACGCTGACGTTATGCTCCAAGAACGAGCGGTAGAGCGCGGCTATGTCTTTCGAGGCTGTGCAATCCACAAACACGGAATTGAAGATGTTCATGCCAATGATGTTGTCGCGCAACTTCTCGGGCGTGCTCGTCTCCGACGTTTTCAGCAACTCGCGGTAATTGGCAAGGTCGATGCCGTCGCGCGAGAAGATGGCGTTCTTGCTGCTGGCTATGCCCACCACGTTGAGCTTCAGGCGGTTGTGCTCCTTCAACTGCTCATATTGTGAACGTATCTGCTCAATGAGCTTGCCGCCCACAGTTCCCACTCCGCAGATGAAGAGGTTGAGCACGTTGTATTCAGAGAGGAAGAATGAGTCGTGGATAACGTTGAGCGATTTGCGCAAATAGCGGGCGTTGATGACAAAAGAGATATTGGTCTCAGAGGCTCCCTGCGCGCAAGCGATAACCGAGATGCCGCTTCGGCCCAGCGTGCCAAACAACTTTCCGGCAATGCCGGGCGTGTGCTTCATATTCTCGCCAACGACGGCGATGGTGGCCAACTCGCTCTCAGCGTGCATGGGGAACATGGCGCCATCCTCAATCTCGGCCTCAAACTCCTTGTTGAGCACGCTGACGGCCTTGTCGGCGTCCTCGTCGCGCACACCAATAGAGGTACTGTTCTCCGACGACGCCTGCGACACGAGGAACACGCTGATGCCGTGGTCGGCAAGGGCGGTGAAAATTCGACGGTTCACACCGATGACACCCACCATGGAAAGACCCGACACGGTGATGAGCGTCGTGCCCTTGATAGACGAGATGCCACGGATGGCCTTGCTGTCGTTCTCCACCTTTCCCTTGATGATGGTGCCACGCCCCTCAGGGTTGAACGTGTTCTTCACTCGGATGGGGATGTTCTTGATGCAAACGGGATAGATGGTAGGCGGATAGATCACCTTGGCTCCAAAGTTGCAAAGCTCCATGGCCTCCACATAGCTCAGCTCGTCGATGGTATAGGCGGAGCGGATCACCTTGGGATCGGCCGTCATGAAACCGTCTACATCGGTCCATATCTCGAGCACCTCGGCGTTGAGCGCCGCGGCCACAAGGGCTGCGGTATAATCGGATCCGCCACGACCGAGATTGGTGGTCTCTCCCGTGTCTCTGTCGCATGAGATGAATCCTGGCAGGATGGTCACACGTGGCAATTCGGCGAAAGCATCGCGCACCAACTTATTGGTGAGCACGCTGTCAAGGGTGTTCTTGCCATGCGCAAACTCGGTCTTGATAAATTCGCGGGAGTCCATCCACATGGAGCCACGCACCATCGACGACACGATGTTAGAGCTCAGGCGCTCGCCGTAGCTCACAATGGCGTCTTGGGTCTTGCGACTCAGGTCGCGAATAAGGTACACACCGAAATAGATGGAGCGCAACTGTTCGAAAAGAGCGTCGACCTTATTGAATAAATCCTCGCGGTCTATGGTATTGGTAATGATGGTGTCGATCATCTTATGATGGCGATCAACCATCTCTTCGAATGAAATCTTCCAGGCTTCGTTGCCACTAACGGCTTGCTGAGCGGTGGAGAGGAGCTTGTCGGTAATGCCCCCAAGCGCACTGACGACTACAACAATCGGCTGTCGACGTGCCTCATTTTCCACGATGTGCTTCAGGCTCAAAATGCTCTTCACGGAACCTACAGATGTTCCGCCAAACTTTAGAACTTTCATTATTCTTTGGGTTAAATTACTATTCTGCCACCCCCGAAACAAACGAGGCTGCGACAAAACTTGGTTGCAAATGTAGCAATATTAATTGTTTTTGCCAACGTTTTGGTTAACAATCTGTAGGTTTAAGTACACTTTTAGTAACAAACCCGTATGTTTCAATCCCAATCAGCCATTGAATTTCGGCACCAAATGCCTACATCAGACAGGCATAAGAAAGACAGCGAGGATGCCTAAAGTCGACGCTGCCTCTTGCACGCGCCGAAATCATAACCCACTAAAAAGCCCGGCGCTCTTGAGAAAGAGGACCGGGCTCATCGATGTTTTATCGATACAATTTAGTTGTGGGTGTAAATCCAAGCCACAAATAGCATAATGGCAACGGCAACGATACTAAGCAAGACGAACAACACCTTGCCTATGATCTTGCGGCGTTTGCTTGCACTCAATGTGTGAATCTTGAATTTCTCCGATTCATCCATGTGGTGCGAATGGTGGCGCCCATGATGATGTTTGTGTTTGTTATTGTCCATATTACTGCTATTGATATTCACGAATCAACCCGATGATTAGAATCGGAAGTCCATTTCCACATCCACCATGTTGTAGTTGTGCTTGGCCAGCGAGCGATCGTTGACACGGGCAAACTCAGCATTGACCTGGATGTTCTTAGTGAACAGATAGTCGGCGCCAACCTCATAGAAGGTCTTTGCGCGGCTCCAATCGGCTGTCGAACGATACAAATCGTAACGTGCCTTGACGTGCATCTTCTGCTTGATGATAGGAGCGATGACCAAGGCATAGACGCCGTCGGCCTTGCTGCCGAGTTTCTCATTGACGGAGCAGTTGCTCAAATCCTCGGCCTTCTCATAGGTCTTGGCAAAAGCCATGCCTGTAGAGTGCACATACTCTGAGCGAATGGTCCAATCGTCAAACTTATACTCGCCCGAGATGGCATAGCGATGCTGGGGCAAACGACGAATACCGGTCTGCTCAATGCCCTGCTCATTGGTCCATGTTCCCTTGCGGCTGTAGGAGCCTTCGCTGCCAAACACACCGATGCGCATGCCCTTGACGGGCATCACCCACACACCACCGATGAGGTCTTTCTGCTGATCCACATCCTTGGTGTTGATGCCTTGGCCGTTGAACACACCCACCTGATAGTGCAACAGGTTGCGACCGTTCACCTTGAGGAAGTCGCCCTGCAACTGAACACCAATGTCACGACCATTGGAAGCGTGCATGCCGCTACGGTCGGCGAAACCCGCCAACTTGCTGATGGGCTGGCTATATGACATGAAACCTTGGTCGATGGGGTGCATGGGGTTCTCAAACGTGAACGGACGCTTGAACTGTCCCATCTTCACTTTGAAGAAGTCGTACTTCTGCCACTCAGCGAAGAGGTCGACCAAACGAGGCGACAAGGTGTTGGTAGTGGTGTTGCCATTGAGCTGCACTTGCATCTTCCAATAAAAATCATCGGCGATGCGACCATCCAAAACTGCACGAACAATGCGCAAGTTGAACGAGTTGGCCTTGGCATTCTCCTGTCCGGAATACTGGTACTGGGTAAGCGCATAACCCGACAACTTGACTTGCGACAGCCATGACGGCAATTTGGTCTGTGCATTGGCCACCATGATGCTTGCAAGCATACATGCTGCCACTAACGTTTTTCTCATCTCTAAGGTTTTAGTTAATACTTGTTTAAATAACATTGCAAAAGTAATAAATTTATTGAAGAAAGAAAAAGGTTTGCAAAAAAATATAAAGCGTTTGAAAAAAATAGGTACATTTGCAATGTGATAAGTAAGAATAAGATAAAATACATAACCGCATTGGGCCACAAGAAGCACCGCCAAGAGGAAGGGCTCTTTGTCGGTGAGGGACCCAAGGTGGTAGCCGACTTGCTGCAAGTGATGAAGCCTCGCCTCATCGTCGCCACCCAACAGTGGCTCGACGAGGGCGGCAACGCACAAGCGGCCACGGCTGCGGCCGAGGTCATTACAGTGACCGACGACGAGCTGCGTAAGGTTTCGTTTCTCCAACACCCACAACAGGTGTTGGGCGTGTTCCCCATGCCCAAGCCCAACGACCAAGAATCGTTGGACGACATGGGGCTGGTGTTGGCGCTCGACGGCGTACAAGACCCAGGCAACTTAGGAACCATCATCCGCATTGCCGATTGGTTTGGCATTACCAACATCTTCTGCTCGGCGGAGACCGCCGACCCATGGAACCCCAAGGTGGTGCAGGCCACAATGGGAAGCATTGCCCGTGTGAGGTTGCACACCGTGGACCTGCCACAATGGATGGGCTCGCTGCCCAGTGGATACCCCGTCTACGGCACCTTGTTGGAAGGTAGCTCCATCTACGAGCAAGAGCTCTCAGCCAAGGGCGTCATTGTGATGGGCAACGAGGGAAACGGCATATCGCCCGCCATCCGACAGCTCATCACCCACAAACTGCTCATTCCCAACTATCCAGAAGGACGCCAAACGGCCGACAGTCTCAACGTGGCCATCGCCACAGCCATCACCTGCGCCGAGTTCAGGCGCCGCATGCCCACACACCCATAAACACCTACAACTCATGGAAACGGATTTGTATAAAATAAGAAGCACAAAGGCTTGCTTTCGCGCAGCATACGACTTGTATTGCTCCAACCTGAGAACCCTCTTCAAGAACACATGGCTTCCCGTGTTGGTTCTTTCAGCCATCGCCTGCCTGTCCCACCTAATGATGTGGAACGAAAGCGCAAGAACCCTATCGGAAGCAGAGCCCACCTCCTCACCGGTGGCGTATATCGCTGAGAGCATCGGCCTGTCGGTCATGTGTGTGGTGGGGTTCATCTGGGCCTACTCATGCGTTTTCAGCCTGCTTAGCGGCAGGAGCCGCAAAGCCATCTGGCCACGCCTGTTACGGGCCACGCTGATTAACTTTGGCACATTCTTCGTGCTCATCCTGATAACCATATGCTTGGGCATGATTCCCATCTTCTTAGTGGCCAACAAAACAGCACCCATACCCGAGAGCACCCTAATGACCTCGGGCGCCATCATCATAGGCATGTACTTCGTTTGGGCCATTATCCTGATACCCACGATCTACTCAACGATGAAATACGTCATGGAACCCGAACAAAAAGCGGGCAGCATCCTGGGTTCATCCTACCGCCAAGGATGGCGCCACTGGGGCTTCCTGTTCATCTGCTTGCTGTTGGCTTGCATCATCTATTGGCTGGCCTTGAGCATCGTGGCCACACCAGAACTCATCCTGTTCTTGGCCAACTACACAAACGAAGCAGGCAAACTCATGGGCGACGTCTCAGGCTTGCCACCCTACTTCGGCTTCGCAGGCTACTTGATTTCATTGCCATGCGTCTTCGTGTGGAACTACCTCACAATATGGATCACGATGGTTTTCTATTACGTCTACGGTAGCATTGAGGCCAAGAAAAGAGCGACGACACAAACAACACAACCATAAATGGCACAAAGATTACTGTTTATCGATCGCGACGGAACCCTTATCGAGGAGCCACAAGACGAGCAGATCGATTCGTTCAACAAACTAAAATTCACACAAGGAGTATTTCGAAACCTCGCATTCATCAGCGCTCATCTCGACTTCAAACTCGTCATGGTAAGCAATCAGGATGGATTGGGCACACCTTCGTTCCCAGAGGATACCTTTTGGCCTGTGCACAACTTCATTCTCCAAACATTGGAGAGCGAAGGCATCACGTTCGACGACCAACTGATAGACCGTCATTTTCCTGAGGACAACTCACCCATGAGAAAGCCTGGGACGGGCATGCTGAAGAAATACATGGACAATAGCGACTACGACATCGCCCACTCGTGGGTCATCGGCGACCGCGAGAGCGACGCGCAACTGGCCGAAAACATGGGATGCAAGTCGCTGATCCTGGGAAAGGACGGCATGACATGGGACAAGATCAGCGAGATATTGTTTGCCGGGGAACGCATAGCCGAGGTGGAGCGAAACACCAAAGAGACGCAAATCCACGTGAAGATAAACCTCGACGGGTCGGGCAAGACCGACATATCGACGGGCCTTGGTTTCTTTGACCACATGCTTGAGCAAATAGGCAAGCATGGCATGATGGACCTGACCATCAAGACCCATGGCGACCTTTGGGTGGACGAGCACCACACCATAGAAGACACCGCCATCGCATTGGGCGACTGCCTGCGTAAGGCGTTGGGCGACAAACGCGGCATTGAGCGCTATGGCTATTGCCTGCCTATGGACGATTGCCTATGCCAAGTGGCCCTCGACTTCGGTGGACGACCCTGGCTGGTATGGGATGCCACCTTCACACGCGAGAAGATTGGCGAAATGCCCACCGAGATGTTCTTCCACTTCTTCAAGAGCCTCAGCGACTCGGCGCTTATGAACCTAAACATCAAGGCGGAAGGACAAAATGAGCACCATAAGATAGAAGGCATCTTCAAGGCCTTGGCAAGAAGCTTGAAGATGGCCGTAAAAAGAGACATCTATCACTTTGAGCTCCCCAGTACGAAGGGCACATTGTGATAGATGCCTATAGGTTGCGCTGATATCAGCCACAACACTTTTACCCCCAATGGGCCATTAGGCCAAAACACTAATAAGAATTAAACTCTAATGGCCTATTGGGGTTTGATCATCGAAAGGAAATATTCGTGGACCCGGGGGTCGTCGTTGAGCTCCGGATGGAAGGCTGTGACCAGCTGACTGCCTTGGCGGGCAGCCACAATGTTGCCGTCGACAACAGCCAAGACCTCGGCAGAAGCCTCCACCTTTTCTATATATGGGGCTCGGATGAAGGTCATGGGAATGTCGCCCACAGAAGCAAACGGCGCTTCCGTCGAGAAACTTCCGAGCTGTCGGCCATAGGCATTGCGCTTAACGCAAATATCCATGGTTGCCAGTCGCTCACGGTTCTCACCCTCAACACTCTTCGCCAACAAGATAAGGCCAGCGCAAGTGCCGAAAACGGGCAGGCCGCCAACAATCGCCTCGCGGATGGGTTGAAGCAAACCGAGGTCGTGAAGGAGCTTCGACTGCGTGGTCGACTCACCGCCGGGAATGATCAATCCATCCTTCGGCTGTTGCCAATCAGACAGTTGGCGAACCTCAAAACTATCAACCCCGAGTTGACGAAGCATCGCTTCATGCTCCACAAATGCACCCTGAAGGGCAAGCACAGCTATTCTCATATTCTTACTGTCCTCTCTCAGCCATCAACGTTTTAATCTCCTGCTCGTTGATTCCCACCATGGCAGGACCAAGGTCCTCGCTCAACTCGGCAATCTTCTTAGCGTCCTTGTAGTTGGTAACGGCCTGAACAATAGCGGCAGCACGCTTCACGGGATCGCCACTCTTGAAGATACCAGAGCCCACGAACACGCCCTCAGCGCCCAACTGCATCATCAGGGCAGCGTCGGCGGGAGTAGCTACACCACCAGCAGCGAAATTCACCACGGGCAACTTGCCATTGTCGTGAACATACTTCACCAACTCATAGGGAGCCTGCAACTGCTTGGCAGCCTCGTACAACTCGTCCTCCGACATGCTTGTGAGACGGTGAATCTCACCCTGCATCATACGCATGTGCTGCACAGCCTGCACCACGTCGCCTGTTCCAGGTTCGCCCTTCGTACGAATCATCGATGCACCCTCAGCGATACGGCGCAAAGCCTCGCCCAGATTTCTTGCACCACAAACGAAAGGCACCTTGAACTTTGTCTTGTCGATATGATAAACATTGTCGGCCGGCGACAGAACCTCGCTCTCGTCGACATAGTCGATCTCAATAGCCTCCAAAACCTGAGCCTCAACGAAATGACCGATACGGCACTTGGCCATGACGGGGATAGACACTGCCTGCTGGATGCCCTTGATCATCTTGGGGTCGCTCATGCGCGACACGCCACCAGCTGCACGGATATCGGCGGGAATGCGCTCGAGTGCCATGACGGCACATGCACCTGCCTGTTCCGCGATTTTTGCCTGCTCGGGTGTTGTCACATCCATAATCACGCCGCCTTTCAGCATCTGTGCCAAGTTGCGGTTCAGTTCTTGTCTGTTTTCCATTAGTTTATGATTTTAAAAGTTAGTTATGTTATTATTCATTAACCAGGCCATACTCATGGTAATGGCTACGGTACTCGGTTGGCGTCATTCCAGTGAGCTTTTTGAAGAACTTCGACAGATGGGCCTGGTTGGCAAAGCCAAAGACCAGGGCGGTCTGCTGAATGGTGTCGTGCGTGGCCGCCAAATGGGCCTTGATATCTTCCACCAGATAAGCGTCGACAATGCTTTTGGGCGATTTGCCCGCCACCAGTCGGCACACCTGACCGAGATAGCGGCTGCTAACGTTCAGCACATTGGCATAGTGGGAAACGTCGGCCTTGGTCGACGATTCCTTCTTCACTAAGTTGATGAACTCAGCATACAGTTCCCCACTCCGTCCAGTAAGTTTGGCACTTTTCGAGAAGAGATTGGTGGCAAACGCATGCGCCTTGGCGATGGCGTCGCTCACGCTGTCGCCCTGGTTGAGGTAAACGGCAAGGGCTGAAGCGAACATGTTGACACTTCCGTGGTCGGCCGCATCGTCGAGGAAGCACACGTTATCGGCGATGCAATCGCTCAGCAGCAGGTCGCTCTCGCGGCGCCGCATGATGATGACCTTGCACAGGGGGAACAACTTATGACGGATCATCTCGATGGTCGCCGTTCCCATCAGTCGGTCGCCGTGGCTGGAGAAGAGCACTGGAGCGTACACCACCG
>NZ_JAXVAE010000056.1:0-24397 GCF_037460745.1 Hallella sp.
GGCAGAGCCGAGCGACGCCGTCTGAGGCTAAATTAACTATTCGTTGTGAAAGCCGGATGAGGCTAAAGTTATAAGAAGTGATACGCATTTCAAATCACTCCACATGCCGGATGAGCCAAATTTGTGTGGCGCAATGTCCCGAAGTCAAAAAAAACAGGCATGGAGATTGTTCCATGCCTGTTTTTTATACCCCAATTGGTCGTTAGGTTGTCATTGAAGAGAACCAATGGCATCTTAATAATCTTCCCGTTTCGGTCTGATGACCGATTTTGGGGATACGTGTTGGGGTGAAAAGCGAGTGGTTTTGGCTATCGAAAACGGTTTGTTGCAGGGTTATTCGCCAACACCGTTGTAGCCGTTCATGCCTCCCGTCTCATCGTCCATCTGTTGCTGGTTGTCGTGTCCGGGCTTGCGCTTGGCGTTGTTGTTGCCAAAGTTCCATGTCACGGTGAGCTGCACACGGCGGCTGCCATGCTTGAACATTTGTTCGCGGCTGAACGTCTCCGACGACGAGAAGATTCTGAACTTGCGGCTGTCGAGCAGGTCGCGGCAGTTGAGGCTCACCTGCAGTTTTTTGTTGAGGAAGTTCTTGCGCACGCCCAGGTCCATGCTGTACATGGGCTTGGTGTAGCCCTGTGCCGCCGATTGGCGACTGCGGTAGTTGCCGCTGGTCTGCACGGAGATGTCGTAGGGCAATTGCACCTGTGCGATGATGCGTGCGCTCCATGTGAAGTTGTGTTCGCCCTGGCCCGTCACGGTCTGTCCGTCGATGTCGTAGCTGAAGCCATCGATCTTGTAGTAGTAAGCGTTGGCGTTGGTCGTCAAGTCCAAGAAGCGGAAGAAACGGTTCTTGAGCGTCATCTCCAAGCCTGCGCGTTGGTCCTTGGCCACGTTGAAATTGCTCGAATACATCTTACCGTCGGTGGAGCTCTGCCAGTTGATTCGCTGAATGATGTCGGTGGTGGGGCGGTAGTAGGCCGATACCATCAGCGAGTGCTCGGTCCATGTGCGGAGGTAATTGAACGAGAACGAGTTGGAGAATGCTGGCGTCAGCTCGGGGTTTCCGAAGCTCACCATCGTGGCGTCGCGGGTGTCGCGGAAGCTATTGAGCTGGCCTCCCCACGGGCGTTGCAGGCGTCGGGTGTAGTTGATTTGGAACTGGTCGTTGTCGGTCAGTTGGTACGACAGGAACACGCTGGGGAACAATTGGAAGTAGTCTTTCTTGAAAGGCTTGTCGCGCAGCGCTGGGTCGTTCTCCTGGGCCCAGGTGTAGCTCTCGGTGTTCACCTTCCAATATTCGCCTCTCAGGCCAGCCATGATGCCCAGTTTGCCAAACTTCATGGTGGTGGTGGCGTAGAGGGCGTGCAGGTCCATGTCGTAGATGAAGCGGTTGTAGTAGGCTTCGTCCATCACGGCTTGGCTTCCATCCCAGTTGTTGGGGTCCATGTAGCTCTCTTGGGGCGTGTTCTCATGCGAGAAGTTTCCTTGGTATCCGGCTTGCAACTTCAACTGTTCTGAGATGGGGTTCTCATAGTCGAGCTTCACCTCCCAGGAGCGGTTGTTGATGTGCATGGGTCGGCTCTGCCATTCGTAGTCGGTGGGAGTCGATCCGTCGGTCCACGAGGTGGAGTCTTGGTAGATGTTCTCGTTGTCCGATTTCCATTTGTTATAGTTCACCACAAAGTCCAAATAGTGTTTGTCGGTGAAGTTGTGTCGATAGTTGAACTCGCCATAATACATGTCCATTCCACCATCGCCCCTGGTGCTGCGGAGCATCAGGCGGGTGTCGGCGGGTGCGCCAATGGTGCCGTAATGGTAAGGAGTGGTGCTCCAGCTGTTGCTTGCGCTGTGCATGAGCATGCCGCTGAGCGACAAGTCGTCTTTCTTGGTGGCGTGAAGGGTGATGCCGGCACGTGAGAAGATGCTGTTGCTGCTTCGCGAGTTCTTGGCCTTGTAGCGTTGGTACGTGTTGGTGTTCAGATACTGCTGGTTGCTCTCGCTGCGGCCTTCGCCGGCATGATGTCGATAGCCCACGTTGGCGTATGCGTCGATGAGACCACTGTTCATGTTGATGTTGAACGACGTGTTGGCGCCGCCTTGCGTGTTGCCGCCTGCCTGCACGGAGCCGTAGTAGCCCGCCTTTCGGTCCTTCTTCAGTACGATGTTGATGATGCCCGATCCTCCCTCTGCGGAGAATTTGGCCGATGGATTGTCGATGACCTCAATGCGCTCAATCGACTCGGCGGGCAACTGTTGCAGTATCTGCGCGCGGTTGTCGGCTGTCAGGCCACTGGCCTTGCCGTTGATCCACACCTCCACGCTTGCGTCTCCGCGCAGCGATATGTTGCCGTCGTTGTCCACTTCCACCGACGGAATGTTCTCAAGAACATCGGTGGCGGCGTCGCCTGCGTTGGTGACGAGCTGCGAGACGTCGAACGATTTGCGGTCTACCTCAAGCTTCATGGTTGAGCGCATGCCCTTCACCGTTACTTCGCGCAGCAGGTGCGCGTCCTCGCGCATATATAATAAAAGGTTGGCGTTGGGGCTTTTCTCGGTGATGGTAACCTGCCGGCGCACGTCGCGGTAGCCCATCATCTTGGCTGTGAGGATATAGGTGCCGGGCTTAAGGTCCACCATGTGAAACTGGCCAGTCATGTCGGTGACGTCGCCTTGCACCATCTTGATCGTGTCGTCGACGGTGGTGAGGCGCATGTTTACAAATTCCAGGGGGGTGTTGCGTTGCCGATCAAGAATTTTTCCCTTGATCAGTCCTTGTGCGTTAGCTGCCAGGGCGACCAACAGCAGCAGGGCGGTCATCGTTGTTTTCATGCGATGTTGTGTGGTCGTTAATGAGGATTTGAGGGTTATACGATTGATGTGTGTGCTGTCGTATAAGCAATCTGCTCTTTTCATAAAATCAATCTGTTAAATCGTATCAGCAATCTGCTTTGTTCATAGAGTCGATTAGTTTCGCAGAACCATTCTGTATTCTTCGCAGAAGCAAACAGGTTCTCTTAGAGCACCGTCCTGCTTTTCTCATCGAGTTCTTCCGCTTCTCTTAGAGAAGCATCCGTTCTGTTAGCGCTTTTTCTGTGACGTATTGGCGCCATTGGTTCGGCATGCGGGTGTCAATGCTCTACAAACGAAAATGCCAAACGCCTGAAATCAAGCATTTGACATTTTCGAAGGTTGTCGTACGCGGATTCGAACCACGACAAACAGAACCAAAACCTGTTGTGCTACCATTACACCATACGACAATCTTTCTGAGATATTAGCGTTGCAAAGGTAGTGGTTTTTTAGGCCACTACCAAATTTTTTATCATTTATTTATGCTGCAAGTTGCAAGAAGTTACATCCTACCGCATTGTGCGTGACGCTTTGAGCCGCGCTTTCGCGCATCACTTCACGGTGATGAGGTAGTAGTTTTTCTTGCCGCGCTGCACGAGCAGGTACTTGCCGTCGATAAGATCGTCGCTGGTGATGACCTGGTCGAAGGCCGTGAGCTTCTCCTTGTTGAGGCTCACACCGTTGCCCTTTACCATCTTGCGCATCTCGCCCTTTGAGGGGAACACGTCCCAACCGTCTTGGCAGAACAGGTCGATGGCCTTTCCTCCGAGCAACTCCTTAGGGAGCTCATAGTGGGGAACGTCTTTGAACACGTCGTTGAGCGTGGCCTCGTCGAGTTGTGCGAGCTGGTCCTTCGTGGCCTTTCCGAAGAGGATGTTGCTGGCTGCGATGGCCATATCCAAGTCTTCCTTTGAGTGGACCATGACGGTAACCTCTTCCGCCAGCCTACGCTGCAACATGCGGCGGCCGGGGTCTTGCTTGTGCTCGGCTACCAGGCTCTCGATGGTTTCGCGGTCGAGCGATGTGAAGATCTTGATGTAACGCTCTGCGTCGTCGTCGCTCACGTTGAGCCAGAACTGGTAGAAGGCGTACGGTGTGGTGCGGTTGCGGTCGAGCCACACGTTGCCGCTCTCGGTCTTTCCAAACTTCTTGCCGTCGGCCTTGGTGATGAGCGGGCATGTGAGGCAATAGGCCTGGGCCTCGCTTCCCAGTGTGCGGCGGATGAGCTCGGTGCCGGTTGTCATGTTGCCCCATTGGTCGTTGCCGCCCAATTGCAGGCGAACGCCGTATTTCTGGTACTGGTAAAGGAAGTCGTAGCCTTGCAGAAGCTGGTATGTGAACTCGGTGAACGACAGTCCGTCGCGCGACGTTCCATTGAGGCGCTGCTGCACACTTTCCTTCGCCATCATATAGTTTACGGTGATGTGTTTGCCCACCACGCGTGCGAAGTCGAGGAAACTGAAGTCCTTCATCCAGTCGTAGTTGTTGACAAGCTCGGCCTTGTTGGGCTCGTCGCCGTCGAAGTCGAGGAACTTAGCCACCTGACTCTTGATGGCCTCCTGGTTGTGATAGAGCGTCTCAGCGTCGAGCAGGTTACGCTCCTGGCTCTTTCCCGAGGGATCGCCGATCATTCCGGTGGCTCCGCCTACGAGCAGATAGGGCTTGTGTCCGCAACGCTGCAGGTGACGCAGCATCATGATGCCGCACAGGTGGCCGATGTGCAAGGAGTCGGCCGTGGGGTCGGTTCCAAGATAAGCCGACACCATGTTCTCCATCAGGAATTCCTCGGTACCCGGCGTCATCTGTGCCAACATACCGCGCCATTTCAGTTCTTCAACGAAATTTTTCATTCTGCTATATTATTTATTGCCTTTGGGGCATGAATTTATTTGCTTTGTTTGGGGTGCTTGTTGGTGCGCTTGGAGCCTTTTCTCAGGTCCTTGAAGGAGAAGCTGTCGGGCACGGGGTCGTATCCGCTCCCTCCCCATGGGTTGCATCGGCAGATGCGCCACACCGCAAGGATGAATCCTTTTATGGGTCCGTGCTTCATGAGGGCTTGCCTTGCATACTCGGAGCAGGTGGGCGTGAAGCGGCAGGCGGGAGGTGTGTAGGGCGTGATGAACATTTGGTAAAACCTAATGGGCATTACCATCAGCAACGCAACGGCGCGCGATAATGTTTTTAGGATTCTTTCCATAGGTTCGTTTGCCCTTCGGGGCGTTTGGGTCTTATCCCCTCTGTTGTGGTGCCCTGTTGCATCGTCGACCCGTGGGTGAGGGGTGTGTGGGGTTTTGCCGTGGGGTTGGGGTGATTGCGGAAAGGTGGTGGTTAGGCCGTTGAGGCGTGTTATGCCTCTTGGGTTGTGGCGTGATGGTTGCCATCTTCGGTCTTCTCGAGTTTCTCCTTGACCCTTGTGAGCAGGTTGACGACCTTCTTTTCCACCTGCTCGCTGTCGTGCAGCTGTGCGTCGGTCCAGATGAATGCGAGCGCCACGGCCTTGTCGGCGATGATGCTTTTGTTCTTTCGATAGGCTTCTCTCACTTGCCGTTTCACGCGGTTGCGCTTTACGGCTCGCTTGAAGTATCTCTTGGGCACGCTGATGAGCATCTTTGCCTTGGGGCGTTGGGTGTTGGGCATGTTGCCGTCTTCTTGTTCCGAAGCGTTGTTGCCGTTGTGCTCTTCGTCCAAGGGCATGTAGACCACACGCAGGGGGAAAGCCGACATCGATCGGCTTTTGGTTCCCGCGAAGATGGCGTCGATGAGCTTTTTGCTGCAGATGCGCTCTTCCTTATGTAGTGTGGCAGGGTATGTGTGGCTCATTGTAACGTATAGAGGCAGGCTGAGCCTGCCTTGTTGTTATTTGTTCTCCTTGTCGAGGTAGCTCTTGAGAGCGGCTACCATTGATGGGTATTCGGGTGTTCCGGCCATGAGGTCGAGCTTCATTCCGGCGCTTTCCACAGCCTTGGCTGTTGTGGGTCCGAAGACGCCAATCTTGTATTTTCCTTCCTTGACGCCTGGGAGCGACTCGCCGAGGTAGTTGACACCCGTAGGCGTAGAGAAGATGAGCATGTCGCAATCGAAGTTCTTGATTTCCTCTTCGGTGAAGTTGTTGCTTACCGTTCGGTACATGATGCACTCCTGGTGGTTGAGTCCCTTTGCGGTGAGGATCTTCGCGATTTCGTCGGTATGGGCGCTGCTTTGCGGCAGGAGATACTTCTCGGTCTTGTGTCGCAGGATGTGCGGCATGAGGTCGTCGAACTTACCGGTTGCTCCGAAGAACACCTTTCTCTTGCGATACTGCGTGTATTTCTGAATGTAGAGCGAGATGCTTTCGGTGACGCAGAAGTATTTCATGGTCTCGGGGATGGTGAGGCGCATGTCTTTTGCTATCATGAAGAAGTTGTCGACGGCGTGCCTTGACGTGAAAATGATGGCCGTATAGGAGAGGATGTCTATTTTCTGCTGACGGAATTCCTTAGCAGTGAGTCCTTCTACCTTGATGAAGGGTCTGAACACCAGCTCTACGCCGTAGTTCTTTTCGATGTCGAAATAGGGAGATTTCTCACTAGCGGGTCTGGGCTGTGAAATCAAAATCTTCTTAATCATCTTGTTCTAAAAATTCGTTTTTAAAAGTTCATCAGTCAACACCAGGATGCCCCACAGGGCTCCCAATGGCATGATTTCCAAGGTGCAAAAGTACAAAAAATTCTGCAAAAAGCCCCTGCTTCTTTGGAAAAAGATAATGTATGTCTTGTAAAAAGTGAGCAGTTTGCCCAATATGACTACCAAAACGGTATAAAGCACCATGCTTCCTATGGGTAAATTGAAGTATACCAGGAGCATGACAGACGGAAAAATAAGGATACCCTCGGTGGATGTGAGGAACAGGTTTGCCTTCATCCATTGTTCGTTATTTTTCTTATCAAAGAACACCCATCCCACAGCTGCGTTGAGGCATGCTTTCAGCAGGAAATAAGCTGCGAAGATGGCGGTGTAGACGCCTATGATTTGGTAGTGAGGCAAGATAAAAGTCTCCTTGAAGGAGGTTTGGCGCCAGAGGAAGAAGAGCAACGAATAGAGTAGGCAGGTTTGCAGCACGAGGAAGAGCTGGAAGCGCAGCTCCGAGCTTGTTTCGGTGATGACGGTGGTGCCTTCGCTTTGTGGTCGGAAGAAGTTTTTGATCTGTCGGCCTATGAAGTTGCCCGATTTGGTGATGGCCAGCGTGGCGAGGATGAAACATCCCAACAGCACCGACGTGATGAGGTCGTCGCCAGCGATGGTGTAGGGCACAGGGTCGCCGGCCACGCCCTGTCGGTATGCGGCATATTCGGGTCGGTAGACCGAGTCGGGTTGTACGAGCGACTTGCTGTGGTACAGGGGTTTGTTGAGCGAGAATCCCAATGGTACGTCGGCCTTTGTGGTCGGCGTACGCATGGGGTTGGGCTGCTTACTCCAGTCGACGTTTGGAAACTCTATGTTGGCTCGGATAGCCGAGTCTTGCTGCCAGGGCGTAGCATCCTTTGGCAGCCGACTGAGTATCTGTCGCGGTGTGTTCCAACCGTCGGCTTGATGGTTTGTCGCGGCGGCCTGCTGTGTGGTGTCGGCCGTTGCGATGGTGTCTGGAGTGAGCGTGTGTGTCATGTGCAAAGTGTGGGGTTAAAGGGCGAAAGCCTCGCGGATGCGCTCCACTTGGTCGAGTTTCTCCCAGGTGAAGAGCTCAACGGTCATTTCTTTGCGTTCGTGGTAATGGCTTGTGAATACCTTTTTCACTATTTCGTTCTTGCGTCCCATGTGTCCGTAGGCGGCTGTCTCGAGGTAGATGGGCTGCTTCAGGTTGAGCGTCGTCTCGATGGCCTTTGGACGGAGGTCGAACAGTTGGCTTACCTTCTGGGCAATCTCGCCGTCGGTCATGTTCACATGGCTCTTGCCGTAAGTGTTGACGTATACGCTAACTGGCTGGGCCACGCCGATGGCATAAGCCAGCTGCACGAGGATCTCGTCGCTGACGCCAGCGGCCACCATGTTCTTGGCGATGTAGCGTGCGGCGTAGGCTGCTGAGCGGTCTACCTTCGAGGGGTCCTTGCCCGAGAAAGCGCCACCACCGTGGGCTCCGCGCCCGCCGTAGGTGTCAACGATGATCTTGCGGCCCGTGAGGCCGGTGTCGCCGTGGGGGCCTCCGATGACAAACTTGCCTGTTGGGTTGACAAAATACTTCTCGCTGCCATCGAAGAGTGCCAGCACCTTGTCGCTGAGCTGCTTCTTGACGCGCGGCATGAGTATGTTGATGACGTCTTTGCGGATGGTGGCCAGCATCTGCTCGTCGGCCTTGCGCTGTGCCTCGGGTGTGTCGTCGGTGGGTTTCACGAAGTCGTCGTGCTGTGTCGACACCACGATGGTGTCGATGCGTTGTGGCACACCCTCGTCGCTATACTCGATGGTCACTTGGCTCTTCGAGTCGGGACGGAGATAGGTCATTTCCTTGCCCTCCTTGCGTATGTCGGCCAAAACGCGCATGATGAGGTGGGCCAGGTCGAGCGTGGCGGGCATGTAGTTGTCGGTCTCGTTACAGGCGTAGCCAAACATCATGCCTTGGTCGCCGGCGCCTTGGTCTTCCTCGCACTCGCGGCTCACACCTTGGTTGATGTCGTCGCTCTGCTCATGGATGGCGGTGAGAATACCGCACGAGTTTCCGTCGAACTGATACTCGGCCTTGGTGTAGCCAATGCGGTTGATGGTGCGGCGCGTAACGGTCTGCAGGTCAATGTACTGCGATGAGCGCACCTCGCCCATGATCACCACTTGTCCGGTGGTGTCGAAGGTCTCGATGGCGCAGTGGGCCTCGGGATCGTAAGCCAAGAACTGGTCGAGCAGGGCGTCTGATACCTGGTCGGCAACTTTGTCGGGATGTCCTTCCGACACGGATTCGGATGAGAATAGATAACTCATTTTACATTACTTTCTTTTACGTGGAGACGCATGCGAGTAACCGTAAAATCTAAAGGGATTTTGCAGTTTTAGCATTTTTTAGTGTGGTTGCAAGCAGCCAAATTCTTCCACAACGTTAAACAAATGTTTTAAAGTGGGTGCAAAGTTACGTGTTTTTGGCGTATCCTCCAAAAGAAAAGGGAATTAAGTGACGGTGAAAAAAATAATTGGTATAATTTGAAACATGTTGTATTCTTATAGCCTGTGTATGGAGCCAGTTGTCCAAACTCCTCATTTGACTTGTTGTGGAAACGCCTGCCTGAAGGATTCCATTTGGCTACGCCCCTTATGTCATTTGCGACTCTTTTGCTTCCAATTCCTCCATAAAAATCTATCAATTGTTGTTCTCGTCCCCGTATTGCACCATAATTCTTAGAATATCTGTCCAACGTAGGATTTTTGAACCCTTGTAATTTGGTTTAAGGCGGAAACTTGTTGTATCCGTTGCTAAATTATGGAAAAACCATCAAACGTGCAAATATTATGGAAAGAAAATTTGTCCCCCATCGGTCATTAGATATCCATTCATTGAAGTCTAATGACCGATGGGGGATTAACAAAAAAAAATCCGGAAGGCCAGCTCTGTGGCTGATCTTCCGGATGGTGTGGGGTCGGGGTCGCCGTGTGAAGCGCCGTCCCGACGGGTTAGGGTTTACTCACCTGGCAACATCATGACGTTGACCTTGTTGGCACCTTTGAGCATCTCCTTCATAAAGGTGGCGATGGTTGCGGGCGTCTGCTTCTCCACCAAGCTCTTGTAGTTGGTGTAGTCGTCGAGGTGCAACATGTAGTCGGTATAGATGATGTCGTCCCAGAACTTGTTGGTCTTGGCGTTGTCGTCAAACTGCTTGAGCATGAGCGTCTTCACCTTGTCGACCATTTCCTTGTCGCAGTCGACTGTGAGATCCTTCACGGCCTGGTTCATGATTTTCACAGCCACTTCTTTCTTCTCGGGCTTCATGGGGCAGTAAGCAAGCACCTGTGTGATGTGGAATCCATCGTATGCGATGTTGCACACGGCCTGTGCGCCACAGGTGTAGGCGGCGCTGGCCTCCTCGCGAATCTGCTTGAGGTAGACCATTGAGAGCACCTGTCCTGCGATGCTGGCTCGGATGGAGTTCTCGAGCGAGTAAGGCATGTTCTGGTTGAGCCAGATGATGTATGCGGTAGCCTTCGGTGTTTCTTGCTTGCGCTCGAAGATGCAGTCGACGTTCTTCGTTGTAGGCTTGTCGGCACGCTGTGCCTTAGGTGCTTTTCCGCTTGTTGGCAGAGCGCCGAGATACTGGCAGATGAGCGGGCGGATGGTTGCCTCGTCGAAGTTGCCCACAAAACTGAAGGTCCAGCCGGCAGCGTTGGCCATGCGTTCCTTGGCCATCTGCAGGATGCGGTCGTAGTTGATGTTCTGCACATCGGCGAGCTTCATGGCCGCCTTGCGCCATCCGTGGTCGTAGATGCTGGCGGTCAGCGAGTCGCTGAGGGCCATTTCGGGCGACAGCTCACGGTTCTTCAGCATGACGTTGAACTGCTGGATGAGGTTGCTGTAAGCGTCGGGGTCTTTCTTGATGTTGGTGAAGTAGAGATAGGTGAGCTGCAGCATGGTCTCCACGTCGTTGGGTGTGGATGAGCCGTCGATGTTCATGCGCTGGCCCATGCTCAGTGAGGCGTTGGCGATCTTTCCGGCCAGAGCCTTTTGCAGTTCGTTGTTGGAGAAGTTGCCCAGTCCGCTAACGCCTACCACGTCGTCGAATGCCTTGAGGTTGGCGGCGTCGGCCTGTCCGTAGTTGGCCTCACCTGTTCCACCAAATCCGCTCATGATGACCTGGTCTTTCTTCAGGTCGGTCTTCTTCAGCAGCACGGTGATGCCGTTGCTGAGTGTCAGCACGCTGTAGTCGAACTTCTTGCTCTTCACCTCCTTCTTGATGGTTCCAGCCTTGGGCATGGTGGTGATGAGTGGCTCGTCCTTCACGTTGTCGACGTAAGCCTCGATCTTGGCGTTGCGTGCGTTGTCGATGGCCTTGAGCAACTGCTCCTCTGTGGGATACACGTTGCCGTCCTTCTCGTTGTTGAAGTTGAGGATAACCATGTTGGTGTCGCTCTTGCTCACTAGCTCGGGCAGGAGCTCGTTGAATGCCTCCACGGGCATGGCCGGAACCAGTTGCTTCATCATCGCATAGGAGGTCTCAATGCTGGGCATGGCCTCGTTCTCGAGGAAGTTGCCGAGCGCCTGCTGGTAGAAGGTGGTGTTGCGGCGCTTGTCCTTGTTGGAGAAATCCTTGTCGAGGCGGCTCAGGTAGTCTTGCTGGAAGCGCTTGTACTCGGTAGGCGTGAAGCCATACTTCATGGCGCGGATCACCTCGGTGTAGGCGGCCTGCAAGGCTTCGGCTGTCTGCTCCATGGTCTTCGGTATCACCGAGAGCTCGAAGGCGTCCTTGGTCTTGGCCAAGATGTAGCTGCCATCGTCGGCGGTAGCCGACACGAAGGGGCAGTCGGCCTTTTGGGCTACCTCCGTGAGGCGCTCGTTGAGCATGGAGAATATGGCTTGCTTGCCATATTGGGTGATGGTGAAGAGAGGAGTCTGCTTCAGCGAGTCGGGGAACACGTCGTGCTTGAACATCAGCTGCACGATGGGCATGCGCTGCTCCTTGTCCTTGTCGATGATGACGATGGGCTTGTCGTTGTTGGGCACTTGCTCGTCAACCAGCTGCGCTGCGTTCTCCGGGTTCTTGATGTCGCCGAAGAGCTTCTTGATGTAAGCCTCGGTCTTGTTCACGTCGATGTCGCCAATGACGATGATTCCCTGGTGGCTGGGGTGATACCACTTGTGGTAGTAGTTGACCAGCTCCTGGCGCTTGAAGTTGTCGACGACCGACATCAGGCCGATGGGGTATCGCTTGCCGTATTTCGATCCGGGGTAGAGCTTCTCGAGGTTGCGCTCCAGCATACGGCTCGTAGCGGATGTGCGCAGGCGCCACTCCTCATGGATGACACCACGCTCCTTTTCGATCTCGTCTTGCTCGAGCAGTAGTCCGCACGACCAGTCGCGCAGGATGAGCAGGCACGAGTCGACGGTGCCTTGGTTGTTGGTGGGCACATTGTCGATGTTATACACCGTCTGGTCGATGGCGGTGTAGGCGTTGAGGTCGCCACCAAACTCGATGCCCTTTGAGCGGCACCACTCAATGAGGTCGTTGCCCTTGAAGTTGTCGCTGCCGTTGAAGGCCATGTGCTCCAAGAAATGGGCGAGACCGCGCTGGCTTTCATCCTCCTCCAACGAACCCACTTTTTGGGCGATGTAGAAGTTGGCACGGTGCTCTGGCCAGTTGTTGTAACGGATGTAGTAAGTCAGTCCGTTGGCCAGTTTGCCGACCCTGAAAGCAGTGTCGGCAGGAATCGTCATGTTTTGCATTTGAGCCTGGGCCAAACCGCAGACCATGAGCATCATGGCGATAAGTGCATTTCTGATTTTCATAAAAGGAAACTATTAGTGATAAAATCTATCACAAAATTATAGCTTTTCTTTCTAATTGTCAAGAAACACGACCAGAAATTGCGAATTTTATCGTTTTTTTAATCCCAATCGGCCATTAGATGTCAATTTTCGTTAGTGCTTGCTTCGAGCGGGTTGCGACGCTTGGGCTTATGCGCCAGGGTTGGCCGACGTGTATCGTTTGGTGGCCGATCGCACGGTGTACCATACGGCGCTCCATCCTGCCACAATCACGGTGGCGAACACCGCGAGCACGTCAATATAGTGCACGCTTACGGGATAGGCGTTCACCACGTAGCTGCCGTCGGTGTTGCCCATGTGCACAAAGCCATACTGTTGTTGCAGGGCGCAGAGCGTTAGGCCAACAGCGATGCCGATGAGTGCGCCGAAAACGCTAATGAGGCGGCCCTCGAACAGGAACACGCGGCGTATCTGCTGGTCGGAGGCGCCGAGGTTTCGCAGCGTCTCCGCATCGTCGCGCTTGTCGATGATGAGCATCGAGAGCGAGCCGATGATGTTGAAGCATGCCACGATCAGGATGAAAGTGAGGAAGATGTAGGCCATGAGCTTCTCGATCTGCATGATCTTGAACGTGTCGTGCTGTTGCTCATAACGGTCCTCCACGAGATATTTGCCGCCACCGATTTGCTGCATCTGTTTCTTCACGGCGTCGAGGTCGGCGTTGGGTTTCAGGCGAAACTCGATGGCCGACACCATGCCTTGCTGCCCAAAGAGGTTTTGGGCGAATCCCAGGCTGGTGAGGATGTGGTCCTTGTCGTACTTGCCTTGGTTTACGGAGAACACCACACCGGGCGAGAGCAGCGAGTCGACGACGAAGCCGTCTTGCGCGTTGCTCATGTCCAGCTGGCCCTCGCGTTGCGGCGCGTAGACGTGAAGATAGTCTTTCCATTGCGTTCCCGTGCCGAGCGTTTGCGCCAATCGGATGCCGGGCACGCCAAACTGCAGGTTGGCGGTTTGCAACTCAAACCGGCCGTCGCCATAGAGAATCTCGGTGATGTGGGTCAGGTCGGCGAAGCTGTCGTCGACACCCTTCACCGTGACCATGGCCTGTCGGCCGTTGTACACGGTCAGAGCCATGTCTTCCAAGGTCTCAGTGGCGATGGCCACATCGGGCAGGCGGCGCATCTCCGTCAGCACGGGGTCGTCGGCGGGAACGGTCTTACCCTGCACGGGAACCACCTTCAGTTGCGGGTCGAAGTTGGTGAAGAAGCTCGCCACAAGGTCGTGGAAACCATTGAACACGCTCAGCACGATGACCAGCGCCATGGTGGCGACGGCCACACCGATGACCGAGATCAGCGAGATGATGTTGATGGCGTGGGTCTTCTTCTTGGAGAAGAGATAGCGGCGGGCAATGAAAAAGGGAAAATTCATTTTGCGGAAAACCTGTGGTTTATTTCTTCAGCAGTTCGTCGATGTGGTCGATGTAGTCGAGGCTGTCGTCGATGAAGAAGCGCAACTCGGGGATGATGCGCAGCTGGTTGTGCACGCGTCGTCCCAGTTCGTACCGGATGCTCTTTTCGTTGGCTGTGATATTCTTCAGCAGTTCCTCACCGTTGTTTGATGGGAAGATGCTCAGGTAAGCCGTGCAGATGCTCAGGTCGGGCGAGATGCGCACGCGTGTTACGCTGATAAGCACGCCGTGCATGCTGCGGGTTTGGCTCTGGAAGATCTCAGCCAACTCCTTTTGCAGAAGTCGTGATATGCGGTTTTGTCTTGTCTCTTGCATGTTGTTTGTTCTATTTTAATTGGATGTTAATGATTCTTTTATGCGTTGTTGGTGGTTGCAGCCTTGTTCGTCCTTAGGAGGCTCGTTCTTGCCCCAGGTCCACATGTTCCACATCGACGTTCTCGTGCAGGAAGATGGATGCTGTTTCCTTGAACCGCTCGGGACTTTCGGTGGTGTAGTAGCGGCACGTGGCACCTCGTGTCAGCGTGGTGTCCATCTCGGGATGTCGGCGTAGATAGTCTTTCAGGCTGCTCGCCACATACTCGCCCTGTGGCACGATGGTCACTCCCGGCTTGGTGTACTTCAGTATCTTGGGCATGAGGATGGGGTAGTGGGTGCAGCCCAGGATGATGGTGTCGATGTCGGGATCTTTGAGCATGAGCTGGTCCATGCGTTTCTTCACGAAGTAGTCGGCGCCTGGCGAGTCGGCCTCGTTATACTCGATGAGGGGCACCCAGAACGGACAGGCTTGTCCTGTTACCTTGATGTTGGGCCATAGTTTGGCGATCTCGAGGTTGTAGCTCTGGCTCTTCACCGTGCCTTCGGTGGCGAGCAATCCCACGTGGCCGTTGCGGGTGAGCTTTCCGATGATCTCGGCCGTGGGACGTATCACGCCCAGCACGCGCCGTGTGGGGTCCCATTGGGGCAAGTCGTTCTGCTGAATGCTGCGCAAAGCCTTTGCCGACGCGGTGTTGCAACCGATGATGACAAGTCGGCAACCCATGTCGAAGAGCTTGCTCACGGCCTGTCGGGTGAACTCGTAAACCACGTCGAACGAGCGTGGTCCGTAAGGAGCGCGGGCGTTGTCGCCGACGTAGATGTAGTCGTATTCGGGCAACAACTGTCGTATGCCATGCAGGATGGTCAGGCCGCCGTAGCCTGAGTCGAAGACGCCGATGGGGCCGTTCGCTTGTGGATAGTTCATGACGTGAATGTTTGGTGTTATGTATGGTGTGTGCGCCGTGTGCCCGTTGATGGCTCGCAGCGTGTTTTTTCGGCTTATTAGCCGTGCCTATCGGCTTGTTGGTTGTAGCTTATGGTTGGCCGCATCGCTACCGATGGCTTGTCCATAAGTCCTGTTTGGGTTATTGCAAGGCTGCGTTTACGTCGGCCTGAACGTTGAATCCGGTTGTTGGGTCGATGAATGGCACGGCGTCGTTGTCGGTGTTGAGGATGAAGGCAAGGCCCTTCTCCTTGGCCACTCGTTGCAGGGCGGCGGTCAGTTTGTCGCGCAACGGCTTGTAAATTTTGCCCTCGGCCTCCTTCAGCAGTTGTTTGGCCTCTTCCTTAAACGCCATGTTCTTCTCCATCAACTCTTGCAGTTCGGCCTGGCGCTTGTGGCGAATGGAGGGCGCAAAGTCGCGTTGCCCATCGAGGAACATCTCGTATTTCTGGTTGAACTCCTGCTCCACGCGCTTCATCTCGTTGACGTATTTGGTCCGCAAGTCATCGATGTTTCGCTGGGCGATGACATAGTCGGGCATCGATTTGAACGCTTCCCGATAGCTGAAATAGCCGAAGCGGAACGGTTGCACGTTGGCGCTGGCGTTGTTGGTTGTGGCCATCGACGTCTCGGTTGCCACGGCGTCGTAGCCTTGAGCGAATGTCACGAGTGTAGCCGTGGCAGTGATGATTGATAGGAAAAGACGTTTCATCGTTTGGTGTTTTAGGGTTGTTGAGGCTTTGTGGCGCAGCGATAGGGGTTGCAAAGGCCGTGTGCCACTTGTGAAAAGGCAACCGCCCGCAGGAGCAGGTGTTCACCTTTTCCTGCGGGCGGATGGTTAATGGTTTGTGTGCGGGTGAGCTTACTTCATCTTGGTGATCTCAGCCTGCACCTTGCTGGTTACGTCCTCGACGGCTGTTCCCATGTAGGGTGCTGAGCCTTCCTCGAAGATAAATGTGTAACCACCAGCCTTACCAACGCTGCTGATGGCGTTCATGATCTTGGTCTGGATAGGCTGCATCAGCTCCTGCTGCTTCTTCTCCAGCTCCTGCTGAGCGTCCTGGCTGGCCTGCTGAATCTTCTGGCTCAGGTTGGTCAGCTCGGTTTCCTTCTGCTCCTGCTGTGTCTGGTTCATAGTGCTCTTGCCCTTCTGGTAGGTGTCGAGCTGGCGCTGGAACTCATTCTGCATGCTTTCCAACTCGTTGCGCTTCTGCTGCTGCAGAGCCTGGAACTCGCCGTTGGCCTTTGCCACCTCGGGCAGAGAACTGAAGATGGTCTGAGAGTTAACCTTGCCAAACTTCTGTGCGAATGTGGCCAACGGAGCCATCAGCATGATCATTAATAAAAACTTTTTCATGTTCTTGTCTAAAATTGATATGATTTTTTCTTGTTAGGTTTCTGGGTTTTCCACTTCACGTGCCACTGTTTGCGGGAATCCGCATTGGCGTTCGCATGACACTGCGGATAGGCAAGCCGGCTTTAGCGGTAGCCTATTGGCTTTTGGTGTGTGTGCCACGTGCGTGGTTGCGGCTTAATATCCAAGTTTTTGCAGCACCTCTTGCGAGATGTCGATCTTGGGTGAGCCGTAGATGATGCCCGTGTCGGAAGCTCGGTCTATGACCAGCGAGTAGCCCCGGAGGTCAGATATCTCCTTCACGGCGTTGTAGATCTCCTCTTGGATGGGCGTCATGAGACTCTCGCGCTTTTTGAAGAGTTCCCCTTCGGGACCGAAATACTTCTTCTTCAGGTCAGAGGCTTCTTTCTCCTTGGCCATGATTTGCTCTTGTTTGGCCTTCTTTTGCTCTTGTGAGAGGAACACCACCTCGTTCTGATAGTTCTTGTACATCGTAGAGGCTTCGGTGTTGAGCGCCTCCACTTCGGCCTGCCATTTCTTCGACACCTGGTTGAGTTGCTCGTTGGCGCGCTCATAGGCGGGTATGTTTTTCAGCACATACTCCATGTCGACCAATGCGAATTTCTGCGCCTGCGCCTTGCCTATCGGCATGAGTGCGAACAGGCAAAGGACGAGGAGGCTTGCCAGCCGGCTGCGTCTTTCCTTATGGTTCATCGCTTTCATGTTCTTTCTTTTTTAGTTTGTGGGTCGTGTTTGGCATGGTGCCAACGTCTGTTAGACGTTTTGCCCATTCATTTGTTATATGCCCTTCCCTTTTTTGTTGTGAAGGTCTTGGCCCGCTATCGTTTATGGACAGGAGTGTGGCTCCTGTCCACTGACGGCGTAAGCGTTGTCGCTCCCTTTTCCGTTGGTTGTCTTGCGACGGATAGGTTCCGCCGTTTAGGGTTAGAACTCCTGTCCGAGGATGAAGTGGAATTGGCCTCCACCTTGCTGTTGTCCGAGGAAGTACTTGTCGAAACCGTAGGCCCAATCGATACCCATCAATCCTACCATAGGCAGGAAGATGCGAACACCGATACCTGCCGAGCGCTTCATGTCGAAGGGGTTGAACTTCTTCGTGTCGTTCCAAGCGTTACCTCCCTCAACGAAGGTGAGTCCGTAGATGGTGGTGTTGCCCAGCATAAACGGATAGCGCAGCTCTAAGGTGAAGCGGTCGTATGCGTATCCTTCGTATCCGTATGGTGTAAGATTACCGTTGTCGTAACCACGCAGGCCGATGGTCTCTGTGGCGTATCCATAGGAGTATCCGCTCATGCCGTCGCCACCCATGTAGTAGGTCTCGAACGGGCTCTTCTTGTATTTGTTGAAGCTTCCGAGCAATCCGAGCTCCACGCGTGTCATGAGCACGAAGGTTTTCTGTGCCGATGTGAGTGCGGTGAATGTGCGTGCCTTGAACTTCCACTTGTGATACTCAATCCAGCGATACTTCTCTTGCTGTTCCTTCACGTAGCTTGCCGAGTGGATATCGGTAGCGAGGTTCTTGTAATCCTTTCCGTCCCACAGCGACCATGGCGGTGTGATGGTGACGCTTGCCGTAAACTCCGAACCCTGGCGTGGGAACAGTTGGTTGTCGGTAGAGGTGCGGTTGATGGCGATGCTCAGGTTCAGGTTGTTTGAGTTACCGTTGGTGAGCAGGAAGTAGCGCCAGTTTTTCAGCATGTAACGCGTGTATGACAACTGCACGGAGAGCGTGAAATAGTCGTCGGGCCATCTCAGGCGCTTACCCCATCCCACGTTGACGCCCAACATCTTCACGTACTTGTCGGGGTCGTAGTAGTTCTGGTAGTTCTGGTAGTTGTAACCGTAGCTGTTGTAACCGTAGAGGTAGTTCATGTAGCTGTTCTGCCAAGCGGTGTTGTAGTAGTTGCTCGACACGTCGGTCGACTTGGAGAAGTAGGTTCCGACAGAGAACTGGATGGGTCGCTTGTTTCCAAACCAGTTGGTTGAATAGCTCAGGTTATAGCTTTGGTAATAGGAGGCATTGGTCTGCACGCCGAGTGAGAGCTTCTCGCCGTCGCCCACGGGCAGTATGCCGCGGTGCGCCTTGTTCTTTCCGAAGAGGTTGGCCATGGAGAAGTTGTTGAGCGTGAGTCCCACGCGGCCGATGATACCGGTCTGTCCCCATCCGAGTGAGAACTCCACCTGGTCGTTCGACTTTTGCTCAAGGTTCCAGTTCACATCGACCGTTCCGTCGTCGGTGTTGGGGCGCACATCGGGCACCACCTTTTCTTGGTCGAAGTGTCCCATCGACGCCAACTCACGTGCCGAGCGCATCAAAGCCTCGCGTGAGAAGAGGTCGCCCGGCTTGGTGCGCAGCTCGCGTCTCACCACGTTCTCGTACAGACGGGTGTTACCGGCGATTCGCACGTGGCTCAGGTGTGCCTGCGGTCCTTCGTAGATGCGCATCTCCAGGTCGATGGAGTCGCCCACGACGTTCACCTCCACAGGGTCGATATGCGAGAACACGTAACCGTTGTTATAGTAAAGGTTGCTCACGGCGTCGTCGTCTGTGCTCAGTCGCTTGTCCATGAGTTTCTGGTTGTACACGCTTCCCTTGTGCAAGCTGAGGTAGTGGGAGAGCAGGTCGGAGTTGTAAACGGTGTTGCCCACCCACTGCACGTTGCGCACGTAGTATTTCTGTCCCTCTTCGACCTTTATCCACACGTTGACGTGCTTTGGGTCTACGTTCCACACGCTGTCGCCCAGAATGGTGGCGTCGCGGTATCCCAGCTCGTTGTATTTCTCGATAAGCTTCTGCTTGTCGGCTTTCCAGCGCTCCGGGGTAAACTTCTTCGACTTGAGGAATGTGGCCAGTTTGCCCGCCTCGTGTGTCTTTGCGAATGCGCCCTTTCTGAACAGTCCGCCCTTGATTCTGAGATTCGAGAGTTTCTCGTTTCCCTCGATGACGATGTTGCGGACGCGCATTTTCTCCTTCTTGTCGATGATGACGTCGAGTATCACCTCGTTCTTAGAGGCCACGTCGTCGCGCTGTTGTATCTCGATGTCGGCGTTTTTGAATCCCTTGTCCTCGAAGTATTTCTTTCCCAGGATTTTTGCTCGGTCGATCATGTTAGGCGTGATTTGTCCGCCTTTGAGGATGCCCAGCTTCTGCTCCATGTCCTGCCGCTCGCTCTTCTTCAGACCGATGTAGTTGATTTGCGATACGCGTGGACGCGCCTTCAGCGAGATATGCAGGTACACCTTGTCGCCCACGAGGGAGTCGGCGGCAATCTGCACCTCTGAGAACAGTCCGTGTTTCCAATAGCGTTTTACGGCTTCGGTGATGGCAGTTCCTGGCAGTTCGATGTGTTGTCCCACTGTCAATCCGGAAATTCCGGTGAGCATGTAATCCTCGTAGCCGCTCATTCCCGATACGTTGATTCCGCCGATGACCACGTCGCGTGGTGATCCGGCGTATGTGATGTCGGGAAATACGATCTTGTCCTGTGCGTTTGTCATGGCGCTGCAGGCCAGGAGCGCGAGGCTCAACAGGGCTTTATGTTTGAATTTGTACATCCTTAGTTTGCTATGTGCTTAGTCTTATATGTGTGTTTGCGATGGTTTCGCGTGTGTGTTGTGGAGATTTGCTACTGTTCGTTCTCCACCTGCGCCTCGGTCTTTCCGAACCTGCGCTGTCGTCCTTGGTAGCTCTCTATGGCCTTCTTGAGGTCGTCCTCGGAGAAGTCGGGCCAATAGGTGTCGCAGAAGTAGAGCTCCGAGTAGGCTATTTGCCAGAGCAGGTAATTGCTCACCCTGCACTCGCCTCCTGTTCGTATGAGCAGGTCGGGGTCGGGCATGAACGGTGTCTGCAATCGCTGAGCGATGTATTCCTCTGTGATATCCTCGGGTTTCAGTTGTCCGGGCTTTTCGTTGGCCTCGGCCACGATCTGCCTGACGGCGTTGGTGATTTCCCACCGTGCCGAGTAGCTGAGCGCCACCACCATGGTCATGGCGGTGTTGGCCGCGGTGTGCTCCTCGGTCTCGTGCAGCTTCTGTTGCACGTCGGCGGGCAGTCGGCCCACGTCTCCGATGACTCGGAAGCGCACGTTGTTCTTCATGAATATCTCGTCTTCGAGCGAGGTCAGCACCAGTCCCATGAGTGCGCTTATCTCGTTGGCCGGTCGGTTCCAGTTCTCCGTAGAGAAGGTGTAGAGCGTGAGGTACTTCACTCCGAGGCGCGTACACTCCGAGGTGATGCGCCTTACGGTGTCCACTCCGGCCTGATGGCCGTAGCTTCGGTCCTTTCCTCTCTCGGTAGCCCATCGCCCGTTACCATCCATGATGATGGCGATGTGCTGTGGTATCCGTGTCATGTCCATATTCGTTGCTTTATCTTGTACGAATGATTGCTTCTGTTTCCGCCACCTTATTCTTTATTACACGTCACGCACTTGGGCATGAAGCTGTAGGTGAGCGTTAGTTGCAGGGTGGAGTAGCAGTCGGTGTTCTTGAAGAGTCCGGTGCTCTCTATGTAGTAGGGGTCTTTCACCCCGTCGAGCTTGTCGCTCTGTGCGAAGTGGATGGCCCATTCGAGCCCCACGTTCAGGCGTTCGGCGAGTTTGTATTTCACTCCCAGTCCGATGGGCAGGTTGAACGCCACCTGCCCTTTGTCGTCGGTGTTGGCGTAGGTGATGCCCAGTCCTCCGAACACGTAGGGTGCCAACCGTTTGGCTCCTCGGTAGTCGCGCCCGGTGCCATAGGGCAGGAAGTTGTACTCGTAGGCCACTCCCACGTCGAAGAGCTTGTTCTTAAACTCGTAGGGTTTCTCGGCGTAGTCGGGGTAGAAGGTTTCCACGTCGGCCGACGATCCTTTCATGGTTCCGTAGCTTACGTTCATCTTCAGGGCCATGTAGGGGTTGAAGACGTAGTGTGCCAGCACCGTGGCCATAGGTTGCAGGTCTTTGGTCAGGTTGCCGTTGAAGTCGCCCAGGTAACCCATCAGGCCCACTCCGCCACCAATCTCCATGCGGTATTGGGGATCGTCTTGCGCCTTCAGGGGGCCGCAAGCCATCGCCAGGAGCGCCAATGTGAGCATCAGGTGTTTCATGAGTGGGCGGTTTGTTGGATTGTTAGCCAAAGATATTTACAGTCTATTTGTTGAAGGACGTCTGCTCCGTCTTCCATCCGAGGCGTGCCAATCGGCCCGAGAGAACGGTCGACAGTTGTGCCTTGCTAAAATAGAGAATGTTGTTGCTGTCGCAGAAGAGCGCCGCAGCCGTTGGGTTGGCCTGTATGATGGGTGTGGCATAGAGGTCGACGCTGCTCCAGGTGAGTCCGTGGTCGAGGCTCTTGTAGAAGAGCGATGTGCTGCTTCCTGTGGCGAGCAGTCCGCCGTCGTAGACCACCACCTGCAATCCTTCGAGGCAGGGCAGGGTCTTTTGGTTGTAGCTGTCTTCGGGGAGCAGTGCCCAAGCGTTGTTGTCGGCGTGTTCGCCGTTCTCCTCCACCTTGGTCCACACCACCGTCTTGCCGTTGCGGTTGCCGATGAGTGTCAGGTTGTTGGTGTTGGCGTTCACCTTCGAGGGCATAGCCACGAGGTTGATATCGCTTTCGGGCAGGGCGTCGGCGTTGCTGTCGAGCGCATCGTTCACCCAGGTCTGTCCGTCGGTGGTGTAAGCCAATCCGCTGGTTGTCAGCGCGTAGAGTCGGCTTCCTGATCCTCCGATGATTTGCTTGATTTGGTTGGGAGTGTCCATCTTGCTCCAGTTCACCCCGTCGGCCGACTGGTAGAGATAACCGTTGCTGTAGGTGTAGAGGCTGTTGCCCAGTGTGGCGACGCTCTTGTAGGCATCGTCGCCCTCGAGCTCCGAAGCCTTTTGCCAACTGCCGTTTACGAGTTGGTAGCCGATGGTCTTGTCGCTGGCCTGGCAGAAGAGCCACATGCTGTTGCCGAGCTGTGCGAAGCGTCGTGCGCCCAGCTGGTCGGCGCCTTCGGCTGTGGCCTGTCCCCATGCAAACTCATCGCCAGTCTGCTTATGCACGTTGAGCTTCAGCACGTACTCCTTATAGGCGTTGCCGCGGTTGCTGTAGACGCGCACCTTGATGGGTGTGGAGAGGTCGATCGAGTCGGTCGACTGGTAATAGCCGATGCTGTCTCTTCCCCACATGTCCTTCAGCTTGAGCATGACCACACCGCCGTTCTTGGTTGAGAACGAGCAAATCACGTGCTTGGCGTCGCAGTTGACGGGCAGCGAGTCGGGGTTGTAAATCAGGGCGTTGACCTGATCGATATAGAACTTATAGCTGCTGCCGGCGATTTTGGTGACATAAATGCTGTCGCCCGTACCGTCGGTCTTTGTGGTGTGGTTGTAGCAGTTGATTGTACCCAGCGAGAAGGCTGTGATAGCGGTGTCGTCGTAGTATGTCACCTCGACATCAGTGTCGCTGAGGCAGGAGGTCAAAGAGACCATTGCTGCGACAATGATGAGCAGCGAGAATAACTTTTTAATCATTTTTGCGCGCGTATAATTTATAATTTAGCTGCAAATTTACGGAGATTTCTTTAATTTATGGCCATATTTCGGTGTTTATTATGTTAATTATCGAATTGGTGGCCTTTTTTAAGGTTTGTTTCAGAATGGGTTAGGCCGTTTGGCACGAGCGTAGAAGGCATAAAAAATGGCAATACGATCACTCGCACTGCCATTTTTCGTAAGGATATTGCTATCGGCTTTCGGCGCGCCACCAAACAAAAAAATTTGACTCGTTTGGCGTTGTCGTTTTGACAATGGCATCCTCTGCCGGAACGGGTCCAATGACCCTATAACAATATTCTCACCTTTACCTTAAAAAATCTATCAAACTACTAACCTAATGAAACTTTATTGGAATCTTCTCACGAAGACACCGCAAAGATACACATTGTGCTCGTTCACGCCAAACTTTTTTGCAATAATTTAGATAATTCTATTGCATTTTGATGAAATTTTACGAGTTTTATTACAAAAGCCGCTTAATTAGGGCGATTTTACACTCTATCGCATCCCCAATGCACACATGTTGCTGTGATAGGTCATGGCGCCTGGTTGGAGCGCCCACAACCCTCATTTGGGTTCGAAACCGCTTTTACGCAATCGTTTACGTTCAGAACGAATGAAAAATATCCCATTGTGCCACCCTGGATCAGAGCGTCGGAAAGTTCCGTCCCGTAGTTGAAAACCATTCTACTGCGCATGGGAATTCTATTTTCAAGTCATACTACTGGCAATCGAATCTCTTTGCAAACAGGATTTACGACTTGTCCTTTTTCTGTTTTTCCCGTTTTTCCCTTCTTTTCCTTGCTCGTTCCTCATAGTCGAACAACATGCTATCGAACAGCTCCGTCTCTTCGTCGGGCGCACCCATGCTGATCAGATAGTCGATGTGCTCGTTAATGAGACAAAACTCGCTGTCCGAGCGCAACTTGCCTCGCTCCTTGATTTTCGCTATTCTTTCCCATCGCTTCTTGAAGAGGTCATCAAGGCCCTTGCCACAGGCGGCAAGGAGTTGAGCATTGAGTATTGGATAGTCAGGCTCATTTGGATAAGGTGGATTTTCGTTACAGGCAGAAAACCATCTTTTCATTTTTGTTATACTTCCCTTCTTAAAATCGATTAACATTTTGTTTTTTAAATCATCAAACCGTTGTATGACCTTTAACCGTGCATCCGCATTATTTAATACACCTTCACTTGTTTCAATATCCTGCTTGCACAAGTAATTAAGCATAACGCAACACCATTGTTTGTAAAAATCTAGTTCTTTCATCATTCTGTAATGTATATAATAACATTTGCAATTAATAACCTGTATAGGGTGCTAATCGGCCAAATTCAGCATTGGATGCATTGTGAAAATCACGCCCAAATGGATTTATTTTAGAAACACCCCTTATGTCATTTGCGACTCTTTTGCTTCCAATTCCTCCATAATAGTCAATTAGTACTGATGCGATAAAATCGCATAGTTATTAAAATTCATCAAATAAAG